>CANQVI010000017.1 GCA_947627255.1 uncultured Clostridia bacterium
CATTTGATAAAGTCTTTTGTTATATCTTCATTTCCTTCTTTACCAAATATTCTTTTAAATACATAATCATTTGTTGGGATGTATTTTTTATTATTCTTGTTCATAATTCATCTCTCCCTTCAGTAGCTTTAATTATAGCGGGAGAATTTTGTATTTTCAAATAAGTGCATATTGTTTTTCTTAGCATTTTTACTCTATTTTTGTATTATCTAAAAAATAAAGGACATTTAAAAAATGTCCTTTATTTATATTTTATATTCTCTATTTGCCAATCAATAGGCTCTATGTTATTACTTTTTAAAAATTCATTTGCTTTTATAAAATGATTACATCCAAAAAAGCCTGTTCTTGCTGAAAATGGGCTTGGATGTGGTGCTTCTAAAATTAAATGTTTTGGATTAGTAATTAAATATTTTTTAGACTTTGCAAAACTTCCCCAAAGCATAAAAACTACAGGTTCTTCTTTTTTATTTACTTCCTCGATTATTCTATCTGTAAAAGTTTCCCAGCCAATTCCTCTATGAGATGCAGGAGTATCTTTTTTTACTGTAAGAACAGAATTTAAAAGTAATACTCCTTGTTTTGACCATTTCATTAAATATCCATTGTTAGGAATATAACATCCGAGTTCTTGATTTAATTCTTTATATATATTTTGAAGTGAAGGTGGTATTTTTATTCCAGGGCAAACTGAAAACGCCATTCCATGTGCTTCACCAAGTCCATGATATGGATCTTGTCCTAAAATTACCACTTTTACATTTTCGTATGGTGTATATTTTAAAGCTGCAAATATATTTTTCTTATCTGGAAATATTGTATCTTCTTCATATGCTTTACATACAAATTCATGTAGTTTTTTATAATAATCTTTTTGACTTTCTTCTTCTATTATATCTTTAAAGTGATTCATTTTTCCTCCTTAGTTAAAATATCATTTAAATCTATATATTGTGTTCTTTTTAGATAATCTCTTATATATTCATACGTATCTTCAATTTTTATACCAGATAAATTATGACCAGGATATATAGTTACACCTTTATATTTTTTATATAAATTTATTAAAGAATCTATCATGTCATCAATACTGCCAGTTTCCAAGTCACATCTTCCAAAGCAATCTGAAAATAATGTATCTCCTGTAACTAATATATTTTCTTTTTCGAAGAAATAGCAACAACTTCCTCCAGTATGTCCAGGAGTTTCAATCATTTTAATAACCATATTTCCAACTTTTATATATTCATTATTACTCTTAAATATAAACTTATCTAAATTGAATTCTTTTTGAGTTTTACCAAAAACTTCAGAATAATTATTTACACTTTTATTAAACATACCTTTTTCATTTATATTAGCAATTATTGGTATATTATAATAATTTGAAATTTCTTCTAAAGCAAATACATGATCTGCATGTCCATGAGTAAGTAAAATATATTTTGGTTTTAAATTTAGCTCTTTTATTTTTTCTTCTATTAATTCTGCTTTATCAGCAGGATCAATTATTAGAGCCTCTTTATTTTCATCATATATTAAATAACAATTTGTTATATGTCCAGTATTAAATATTTCAATTTCGATTTTTTCTATCATCTATTATTTTATTCTCCTTACGTCAAATACACTATCTATTTTTCGTAATGCTTTAATAATATTTTGCAAAGTATTAATATCTTTAATATTAGCACACAAATTAGTTATATTTTCTCTATCCTGTGTAACTTTTGTACTTATTTCAGTAATTTCTACTTTCAAATCTTTCATTGTTTTTAATATGTCAGATAATACTCCGTCTCTATCATTAGCTTTTACAACAAGTCTAGCATTAAATTCAGCTTGTACTTGCTCTTTCCAAGATACTTTTATTGTTCTTGAATCTATATCTAAGTTTTTTAAATTACTACAATCTTTTCTGTGAATAGAAATTCCATTTGCAAAAGTAATATATCCTACTATATCATCTCCTGGTATTGGTGAACAGCATTTAGCAAATTTTACTAGGCAATTATCTATTCCTTCTACTTCTACTAAGTCATTTCCATTATTTTTCTTTTTCTTAGCAGTTACTTTTAATTTTAAATCATCTGTAGGTATCATACTATCTTCGTATAACTCTACTAATTTATTTACTACTTTTACTGGTGAAATGCTTCCAAATCCTATATTTTCATAGCAATCTTCTATAGTTTTACAATTAAATCTTTTTAATGTAGGCTCAAGAAATTTCTCATTCATTAGTTCTTCTCTTGAATACTTTTGTTTTCTAAGTATTTTTTCAAAAGAATCTTTACCACTTTGAATATTTATTTCTCTACCTTCTTTTTTTAGAAAACTTGTAATTTTGTTTTTAGCACTAGTTGTTTTTACATATTTTAGCCAATCTCTATTTGGACCTTTTGAATTTTTACTAGTAACTATTTCTACTACATCTTTATTTTCTAATTTAGTATTAAGTGGTACCATTCTACCATTAATTTTAGCACCCACCATTTGTTCTGCTACTCTTTGGTGTATTGCATAAGCAAAATCTATTGGTGTAGAACCTTTAGGCATTGATTTTATCTCACCTTTTGGTGTAAATACAAATACTTCTTCACCAAATATTTCTGTTTTTATTTTATCTATATTTTCTGTATTATCTGCTAATTCTTTCTGAATTTCTAATGTTTTTCTAAGCCATATTATTTTTTTATCTGCCTCAGATATTTTTTTGCTTTTCTCTTTATATGAAAAGTGAGCAGCAATACCACGTTCTGCAACATTATGCATATCCCATGTACGAATTTGGATTTCAAAAGGTCTTCCACCTTCACCAAACACTGTTGTATGTAAAGATTGATACATATTTGTCTTAGGAACTGCTATATAATCTTTAAATCTTCCAGGCATAGGTTTATACATATCATGAACAATACCAAGTACACTATAACAGTCTTTAATTGAATTAACTATTACACGTATTGCAATAAGGTCAAATAAGTCATCTGCTCTACATGATTTTGCTTTCATTTTCTTATATATACTATAAAAATGTTTAGGTCTTCCATATATTGTAGCTTCTATATTTTGTTCTTTTAATTTATCTGAAACTTCTTTTATTCTTGCATCTATGTATTCTTCTCTTTCTTCTTTTTTCTCATCTATTTGCTCTTTAATAGAGTGATATTCTTCAGGAAGTAATATTCTAAATGATATATCTTCAAGTTCAGACTTTACCTTTGACATACCAAGTCTATGTGCAATAGGTGCATATATTTCTAAACATTCTTTTGCCACTTGTTCTTTTATATTTTTATCTAAATCACTCATTCTTCTCATGTATGAAAGTCTTTCGGCAATTTTTATAATTACAACTCTTATATCCTTTGCTATAGCCATAAACATATTCCTTAGAATTTCAGGATTAGTTGTAGCATTAATTCTATCATCATTTTTATAATCTTCTTCTAATTTTTTTAGAGTAACTATTAAATCTTCTGTTTCTTGTCCAGCTATTTCTATAACTTCTTTTTCATCAAAATCTTCATAATCTGCTATAGGATATAATATAGCTGCATACACTGATTTATCATCTAGTCTTAAAGTCGCAACTTCACTAGCAACTTCAGATACAAAATCAATTGTATTGTCTTTTATTATTTTTTTGTTTTCATATTTCTTAGTAGCATAATTTATAACTTTTTCAAGCTCTTGCTCATTGTATTTTATATTTTCTTTTTCTAGTACTTTCTTTATATTTTCTATATACTCCATGTACATCTCCTCTTTTAAACTGATTTTTTAAAGTCTTGCATTACAATTTGTATTGTTTTTGGGGTATTATAACTATTCACTTCTATATTACCAACAATATCTATCTTATCTCCTATTCTTATCTCATCCCTTCTTTGACCCATAGAAAATCCTACTACGTCAATTAAGCTTTTTTCATCTTTTAGAACTAATTTTAAATGTTTATCATCCTTAATTGTTCTTATAGCACTAACTTTTAAGCCTTTGTATAAAAATACAGGTTTTTGATTCGATTGGCCATAAGGTTTTAATGCCCTTATATCCTTAATTATTTGTGATGTCAAATCTTTTCTTTCTATTTGAGCATCAACTTCAATAATTTGCTCACATATTCCATCTTTTTGCTTTGAAGATGCATTTTCAAATGAATCAATAAATTTATTTATCATATCTTCTTGCAAACTAAGTCCAGCAGCAAGTTCATGTCCACCAAATTGAATAACATCTTCTTTACATTCTGTCAAGGCATCATAAATAGAAAAGCCAGCAGGGCATCTACCAGAGCCTCTAATTAATCTATGCTCTTTTGTAAGTAAAATTACTGGTTTATAATACATATTTACCAGTCTTGAAGCCACAATACCAATTACACCATTGTGCCATGAATCTTTATATAACACAATACTATTTTTCCTATCTAAATTATTTGCTACTATCATTTCAGTAGCATCTTTGTATATAATTGTTTCTACATCTTTTCTTTCTTGATTTAACTTATCCAATTCATATGCTATTTTTTCTGCAATTTGCTCATCTTTTTCAAGTAATAATTTTACAGCTGCAGAAGCATTTCCCATTCTTCCACAAGCATTAATTCTTGGAGCCATTCCAAAAGAAACCATCATACTATCTATTTCTTTATAATTTACTAATTTTAATAATGCTTTTAATCCTACATTTTCTGTTTTTTCCATTAATTTTAAGCCATATTTTGATATAATTCTATTTTCACCAACAAGTGGAACTATATCTGATATAGTTCCAATAGCAACTATATCTAAATATTTTAAATACTCATTTTTATCCATATTATATCTTTGTGCAATAGCTGTTAAACATTTAAAAGCAACTCCAACACCTGCTAGCATTTTAAATTCATATTCATCATCTTTTCTTTTTGGATTTACTATTGCTAAAGCATCTGGTAAATTTTCTGCACATTCGTGATGGTCAGTTATACATATATCTAAGTCTATACTTTTAGCATGTTCAACTTCATCTATAGCAGTAATACCACAGTCTACTGTAATTAATAAACTTACATTTTGTTTTTTTATTTCATCTAAAGCATTATTATTTATTCCATATCCTTCTATTAATCTATCAGGTAAATAATACATAACATCAGCACCTAATTTTGTTAAGAATTGGTACATTATAGTAATACTAGTTATACCATCTACATCATAGTCACCATATATACAAATCTTTTCTTTATTTTTTATCGCTAAATCTACTCTGTCTACTAATTTATCCATATCTTTTATTTTATATGGATCTTTTAAGTTATCTAAATTTCCATTAAGAAATTCATCTATTTCATCAAAATCTATATTTCTTGATATTAATAGTTTTGCCATAATATCCGTTACATTGTAACATTCTTTTATCTTCTTAACATACTCAGCATCATACTTTTTTAAGTTCCATGTTTTTTGCATATTTACCCCCTTTTACATAGTATAAATTATTTTTACAACTATATTTTACTACAAATATACTCAAATTGGAAGAATTATAACAAAATAATATCATATACAAAAAAAGTAGTAAAGATTTCTCTTTACTACTCTTTTTAAAAGTTATTTTAATTTAACTTTGTATTCTTTTTTAATGTGTATACTATTCCAAGTACACTTACTATTAAAACGCCTACTAGTGTTACAACTTGTATGTCTGCTGTATCTGGTAATTCTGGAGCTTTTTCGTTAGTAATTCTTACTTTTACTTCTTCTGCGTCTACTACTAACTCATGTGGCTCTGTATCTATAATATACTCATCTGGTGCTTCTAATTCTGTATATGTATATCTACCATATGGTATATCTTCAAATACATATATTCCATCTTTATCTGTTACACCCTCTACTACGAAGTTTGTTTCTAAACTTCTTAATTCGAATTTACAATTTGGTATTCTTGTTGAATCTGCAAAATCTAATTTTTCAAATGTTACTTTTGATTTCTTTCTTAAGTTGTCTATTGCGATTTTGTCACCTTTCCAGAATCCATTTTCATCAAAATGTGCTGTAAATTCATGTT
This sequence comes from uncultured Clostridia bacterium, assembly GCA_947627255.1. GTDB lineage: Bacteria > Bacillota > Clostridia > TANB77 > CAG-465 > CAG-465. Next base: position 6,061 of record CANQVI010000017.1, read on the forward strand.
TATCTGTATTTAGCTCATACATTTCTGGTGCTTCTATTTCATGGAAGTAGTATTTTTTTCCTTCTTCAAACATACTTACTGGTATATTTGCTAAGCATTTTTCTTCGCCAGTTTCTTCATCTATATATAGATGTGTTATTGAGTGTAATAATACATTTCCTTCTTCATCTTCTATTTCGAATACACAGCCTTCTATTCCTTTACCTGTAAATATATCTGTTTTACTTATTAATTCTGCAACAGTACTATCATCTACTAAAGCATTGTATACTACAGAATCACGTTCTTCTTTCTTGATTTCTATTTCTACTACTTTATCTGATACTTTATATTTTACTGGTGCATAAGTTTCTTTTAAATAATATTTACCTACTGGTAAACCTTCTAATTGAACTACTCCAGAACTATTAGTTACAAGTTTGGCTTGTTTTGTCCCACCTTGCTCATCTTTTTCATATAGTGGTTTTGTACATTCTTTATCTAAGAATACACTATATTCTGCACCTGCAACATATTCTACGTCTTGACTTTCAAAGTACTCTTTTATTTGCTGAGGATTCATTCCATCAATAGCTTCTAATAATTTAGAAATTTTTTCATCTCTTTCTTCTGCTTGTAATTCATCACCATCTAGTATGATATTTCCAAGCATTGAACTAGATATTTTTATTAAAGTTATTGTTCCCTTTTCAAATGTATTTATTACTTTATCCATTGTAAATGTTACATACTCGTCATCTGTTCCTTTATATGTTAAAGTAACTTCTCTTTTTTCATCTGAGACTTCATATGGATATGCTGCATCAAGTTCTTGTACATAGTATGTACCTTTTGGTAAGTCTACATTACTTGTTACATCTTCTTCCTCATTTTCTACTCTTATTACATCTAATAGTCCATCTCTTTGTATTACTGTTCTTCCTTCAATATTTCTAATATCTTCTTTTGCGAATACTCCAAATTCTGCCCATTTTTCTTCATCTTCGCTTCCTGTGTATTTTAAATCTTCGTATTCTTTCTTAAATGTTATTTTTAATTTTTGTCTGTCATCTGATAAATCTTTCTTTATTGTAACTACTCTTGTTAATGTATCATTATTTTCAAGAACTACATTTGGTATATTTTTATCTGTTACATATCCTTCTGGTGTTACAGTTTCTATTATTTTAAATTCACCTGGATACATTTCCTTAGTTGTAGCTATACCTTCTTCATTTGTTGTTATTGTATCTACTAATTCATTTTTATCATATCTTTTTTGTCCATCTGGTGAATATGTAGTTTCTGCTGCTCTTATTTCATATGTTACACCTGGTAGTCCTCTTTGTGCATATACAGGTGTATATTTTGTTCCATATTTAGTTGAATCAGTTGTTGATTCTACTAACATTTCACCTGTTTTATGAATTTCTAATTTTACTTTTAATGGACTTTCTATAATTTTTGATTTATATACAAATTCTCCTACATATACTCCACCTTGTGGATATTGTTCGTTATCTGGTAAACTTAAAGAATTCTTTGATACTGTTACTCTTTGACCACCAACTTTTCCAACATCATTAGGATTTTGTGGTATTCTTAAATCTTTTTCTAGATAATATCCCTCTGGAGCTTTTGTTTCATATATTACATATTCTCCTGGATATTCTTGATATGGTGAATAGAAATATCCTTGTCCATTTACTTCAAATTCATCTATGTAATCTCCACCTGGTGTTGTCATTTGTTTAATCCATTCTTCTTTTTGACAATCCCAAATTTTAAATCTTGCACCTGATAATTTTATTCTTTCACCTGTATCTTTATCTATTTTTACAATGTTAAAATAGAATGGTATAGGCTCATCTATTTCTATTCTATATTCTATTTCACCTTGTCTTGCTATTTTTTGTCCATCTTCTTTTGCTACTTCAATATCTGCATTTTGAATATATAAATGCTCTCCCACAGTACTTGCTTTTATTTCTGTTACTGTATATTTTCCATATGGTATTGTATATGGATAATATTTTGCTCTAGATTTTTCTTCTACAAATTCACCATATCCATACTCATCTATTGTTAAATCATAATATATTCCTTCATCTGGATGATTTTTTGGATCTGGATTTGAAGATAATAATGTTAATCTTAAGATTGCACCTTTTGCAGGTGATTCTTCTGTACTATAAGGATTATTATCTTGTTTTATTACTTTTACAGCACCTCTTGCAACTTCTTCTTTTGATACATCTTTATGATATGATTTTTCTTCTTGTTGTAAGTCTGGCTTTTGTTCAAAGTAATATGTATTTGGGTCTGCTAAATATCCTTCTGCATATGAATATTCAATCTTATCTCCTTCAGCTGTTATCTCTGTTCTTAATACTTTTTCTTTTACACGATATTTTCCTACTAATAACCAGTCTGATTCTGCACACCAATATCCATCGCTATCTTTATGATCTACTGTTATATCATATACATATTCTGTATAATCATCTGTTTGTGGATCATATCTATATATTTGATAGATAGCTCCTTTAAGTTGTGCATCTCCTTGTGTATAATCTACTGGGTCTGACTCTGTTCTATCTATATCTACTTTTCTTATTTTTATTTGCATCTTTTTAGATATATCTACAAGTTTTCCACTTGCATCTACCCATGCATGTTCACCGTCTGGTGCAAATTTAAGTGTAGAATCTTTTGGTTCATATGGTGTTGTTTTTACTTTTCTATCTAATTTTATGAAGATATCAAAATTATCACATTTTAATGTTATTGGTGATACTTTTGTTTCTTCTATTTCATAATCTCCATAAGGTAAGTTTTCTATTATACAATATCCATCTTCTCTTCTTGTTTCAGCTGTAGATTTTACTGAATATACACTACCTGTTCCCATTGTAGATTTTAGAGTTGCTGTAAATTCACATTGATCTATTGGGAATTGTGTTGTATTTGATGTTTTTTGTGCTTCCTTATGTATTACTATATCATTTCTTATTGGTTCATTTTTTATTGTTATTGGTACTGTTACTGTTTCTGTACCTTGTGCTTTATTATCTGAATTTACTGTATATACTTTATTTCTATATGTTACATTTTCTCCAGGTACTTTTGCATCTGGATCTATTCCTGTTGGAAATGTTGTTTCCTTTAAGTAATATCTTCCAGTTCTCATTTTTCCAGATATTGCATATCCACTATCATCTGTTGGTCCAATCACACATACTTTATCTGTACATCCTGGATCTCTATATACTGTAAAATATGCATCTTTTACTTTTGCATCTGTTGATTCACCTGGGTTTAATACTATTTGCTTAGTTACAGCAATTTGCATATCTTTTGATTTATCTTCTATTACAATTGTTCCACCATTACTTACAGGATATGTTTTTCCATCTTCTTCAATAAATACATCGAAATTTGCTACTTTATTTGCTTCTGGTGGTACAGTTGTTTCAGATACTGTATATCTACCATATGGTATTCCTTTTTTCTCACATATACCATCATTTCCAGATACATTTGTTGTATATGATTGTGATGGGTCATCTATTAATGTTATTGTAAATTGTGCTCCTGCAAGTTTTATTGATGGGTCATAATCTGTTGCTCCTAAAACTTTTTCTATTTTTACATTTCCTTTTATTTCAGTTTCTGGAGCCTCATTATACACTTCAGGTATAAATGGTGTATATTGATCAATAAATGGTATATTAACTGCTACTCTATTTGAGTTTATTTTAAATCCTTCTGATGCCTTTGTTTCTATATAGTAATAGTTACCTACTGGTAAATCATTTATTGTTTCTGTATTTCCTGATGCATCAGTTGTTACAGTTTTTATTAATTGATTATTTGAATATATTAAGTGTGATCCCTCATAAATATCTTGAGCTGCTCTAAACTCATATTCTGCTCCTTCAATTTTTGCATCACCTTTAGTATTTCCTCTATTTTCATCATCAAATTTTACAAGTCTTGCGCTTCCTCTTGGATAGCTGTTTGTCCTTGTTGGTGCATAAGTAGCAGTTTGACCTGCAGTTACATTTACTTTTACTGTACGGTTTGCTTCATCATTTACCATACCAGCTGGTGCTTGTGTTTCAGTAACTGTATATTCTCCTGCTTTAATTTCATTTAAATATGCTTTACCATCATCTCCAGTAGTTATATCCCAGCTTCCTCCAGGTCCTTCAACATGGAAAGTAGCTCCAGCTTTATAATCTCCATAGCTATCTTTTTTCTCAACAACTAGGTTGCCATTTTCTACCCATTCGATTAGACGATAAACCCATATACGGTCTCCATTATCTGACCAACCTAAAGGCTCTATTCCAGATATAGGTGTTGATAAGTCTAAATTTATTGTTCCTACTCCCAAATCTGTTACTTGTGGACCTGCTGTTACAGCCTCAAACATTTTTAGATGATTTCCATCTACATACATTAAGGCAACGTGTCCTGTTCCTGAATTTATTTCTTTATCTTGTATTCTAGTTATAACTATATCACCAGTTTTAAATAATGAAAAATTCTTAACTGCGTCTCTTTTTTTACCATCCCATACATATTCACATCGGTCACTATCTGAACCAATAGCAGCATTATACATTCCGTCCGGTGCACGTTTAGCTCCAGAACCTGACCATGGTTGATCTAACGCAACGTTAAATCCTGGTACTGTACTATAGTCACCACATACGGCAGTTATTCCGCACATATTTAATACACGGGTTACAAATCCAGTACAAGTTCCAACATTTCTATAAGTGAAACTCTTATTATTTATTAGTTTCATAGCTGCATCAACTATTTGCTGTTCTGTTACACCTTTTGCAAGGTTTTTAGCATATATATCTATAGATTGACATTTTACAAAACTTATGCAAATAAATAGAGCTAAAACTAAAAAAAGTTTCTTCATAATTTGTTTTTCCATATATAATCTCCTTTTTCTTCAAATCATATCTATAATATACCATTATTTTCTAATTAAAGATATATTAAGTTTACTTTTTTGAAATTAAAGAGTATTTTTCTTTAAAACTAGACTTCAAAATGAATTTATTTTGAAATAATTGTGAAATAAAAGCCCTACAATGTACTAATATTGTACATTATAGGGCCTAATCTTTATATTTTATGCATTTTCTTGTAAAACAGGTAATATTTGTTTCTTTCTAGAAACAACTCCAGGTAAAAATGCTGTATTGTCTTCTAATTTCTTGTTAAAACCTTTTTCAAATATTGCAGTTTCTTTTCCATGAACTATAGCTTGTGAATTACTATTTATAATATCTGTTATAACAAATACAAATAAGTCTAATCCATTTTCTTCAATATCTTTTTTCATTGTTTCTTCTATTTCTGCTTTTCTAGTCATCATATCATTAATATCTGCTGTATTTACTTGTGCTATTTTAGCTTTTTTATCACTTAACGCACATTCTTTACAGTCTAGACCTATTAATTCTTTAGCAGAAAAATCACTTAAATCTGTTCCAGCTTTTAACATTTCAAGTCCATATGTTTGATAATCTAAGTTCGCAATTTGTGCTAATTCTTTTACTGCTTTTTCATCTTCATCAGTTTTTGTTGGAGATTTTAAAAGTAAAGTATCAGATATTATTGCACTAAGCATAAGACCTGCCATTTTTTCTGAAACTTCAACATTATTTTCTTTATATAATTTATATAATACAGTACATGTACAACCTACAGGTTCTGCTCTATAATATAATGGTTCTGCTGTTTGAAAATCACATATTCTATGATGATCTACTACCATTTTTATTTTAGCGTTTTCTATATTATTTGCACTTTGTGAAAATTCGTTATGATCAACAAGTATTACTTCTTGACCATTTTCTACTTCACTTATAATTTCTGGTTTTTCAACATTTAAATATTTAAGTGCATATTCTGTTTCCTTATTTAATTCTCCAAGTCTAACAGCTTTAACTTTTTTTCCTAATTTTCCTTGTAAATCTGACATTACAATAGCTGAGCATATTGTATCAGTATCTGGACTCTTATGTCCAAAAACAATCATTTCTTCCATACTAAATCTTCCTTTCTTGTTTTGTTATTATTCTATGTATATTATCTTTATACTTATATAAAATAATGCATAAAGATATTATCAATGCTGGAATATAGCTACATCCTAGTATTAAAGCTAAAATAAGGTATACTAAACATCCTATTAATACTCCTTTAGCTAATACTTTAGTAATCGCAATTACCAGTAACGATATAACTATGCTAATAATTAAATATTTATAATTAAAAATACTCATAAGTGTCATAAATTCAAGTATTCCTTTTCCACCATTAAATTTATATATAATGGGGAAACAATGTCCTATCATAACTGCTAAAATAACAGTAGTCTTAAAAATACTTGATGTGATATCAACTTCAAAATACTTTGCAAGTAATATAGCTATATAATAGCTAATTACTGTTTTTAATATTTCTATTATAGCTATAACTACTCCTAATGGTTTTCCTAAAACTTTAAAAGTGTTGCTAATACTTGCATCCATATTTCCAAGTTTTCTAATATCTATGCCATTTTTCTTTTTACATATTATTATTGAAGGGTTAAACATACAGATAAAATATACTACTATAAATATTAAAATTAATGCTATATTCATATATTTATATCACCTATTTTTCTTCGTTTTTCCTTTCTCGAATTATCATATGTATTGGTGTACCTTTAAATCCAAATTGTTTTCTTAAATGATTTTCTATATACCTTACATATGAAAAATGCATTAATTCTTTTGAATTAACAAATATTACAAATGTTGGTGGTCTAGTAGAAACTTGTGTCATATAATATACTTTTAATCTTCTTCCTTTATCTGAAGGTGGTTGAGTGATAGTAGTTGCCTCTGCTAGTACATCATTTAAAAGTCCTGTTGGTATTCTTTGAGCATTTTGCTTATCTACTTCATTAATCATATCAAAAATTTTATCTACTCTTTGTCCTGTTTGAGCAGATATAAATATTATTGGTGCATAAGAAAGATATGCTAATTTATCATAAACTTGTTTTTTATACTTTTCTAAAGTATTAGTTTCTTTTTCTACTAAATCCCATTTATTAATAACTATAATAACACCTTTTCCAGCCTCATGAGCAAGTCCAGCAATCTTTTCATCTTGCTCTGTTACTCCCTCTGTTGCATCTATCATTATTAAACAAACATTGGCTTTTTCTATAGCACTTTTAGCTTTTAAAACTGAGTATTTTTCAAGCTGGTCATATACTTTATTTTTTCTTCTTATTCCTGCCGTATCAACAAATACATACTTTCCATGTTTGTTTTCAAAATATGTATCGATAGCATCTCTTGTTGTACCAGCTATATCTGAGACTATAACTCTTTCTTCACCAAGTATTTTATTAATAAGGGAAGACTTACCTGCATTAGGCTTACCTATTACTGCAACTCTTATAGTTTCATCATCTTCAATTTCAGGTTCTATATTTCCAAATTTATCATAAATTTCATCTAGTAACTCACCTATTCCAAGTTTTTTACCAGCAGAAATAGGTAAAGGATCTCCTAATCCTAAGTTATAAAACTCGTACATTTCATCAGGTGGAGCACCTACTCTATCACATTTATTACAAACTAATACTACCGGCTTTTTTGTTTTTCTTAGCATATGTGCGACTTCTTCATCTGATACTGTAACTCCTGCTTTAACGTCAGTTATAAAGACAATAACATCTGCTATATCCATAGCAAGTTCAGCTTGTCTTCTCATTTGTTTTAAAATTACATCATCAGATTCTGGCTCAATACCACCAGTATCTATTACTTGAAAAGTAGTACCTCGCCATTGACAATCTGCATATATTCTATCTCTAGTAACCCCTGGTATATCTTTTATTATTGCTATTTTCTCACCAGCTAAAACATTGAATAATGTAGATTTACCAACATTCGGTCTTCCAACTATTGCTACTACTTTTTTTGACATTTTTCTTCCCTCCTTTTCATTAAATTCCTAATTTCACAAGTTATATTTTAACATTATTTAACCTAAAAGTCAAAAAAATAGGGATATATTCTATTTTTCATCCCTATTTTTTACTATATTATCTACTTTATTATTTTTTCTATTACTAATTGTATTTGCAAGTACATCTAAAACAATGGTAAGGATAATTATTAAAGTTGGATAAATTATACTAAAATTATATATTTTTGATAGTATAGCTAATATAATTGATACTATTGAAAGTATTAAAACTACGTAATGCATATTATTTATACAAAATCTCTTTTTTAAAGTATTTATTTATAATTCTTGCAAGTTCAGTTTTATCTATAGGATCTTGTGAATTATTTGTATAATATTTTTCTGTTCCATCCATAAAGTGTATTTCCAAACTCCATTCTATTCCTTCTGAACTTTCTCTTGAGTTTGTTGGTTTATCTAGTATATTAGAAGCATAAATTTCTTCGTTAAAATCTAAATATTTATTTCTTCCCCATTGTTTTTCAACAGTTTCCTCAGGAGTATTTATAGTTGCATAAATATTTTTATCTTGCATTTCATTTACATAGTATACATTAAATCCATTTTCAACCTTTTCACTATATGAAAAACTTACCAATGCTTGATCTTTATGTACGTGATATTTGTCCTCAGATGATACATATATTCCTACACCTATACATATAATTACAGCTATAATAATTAAAGCAATAAAATAATAATGTACATTATTAACATTTAGTATTTTATTTTCTTTTTTAAATTTTAGTTCTTTTTCTTTTTTTATCTTTTTAGGCATTATTCTTCTACTCCTTCTTCTTGCTCTTTTTCATCTAAATCTCTTTCAGAAGTAAGTTCACCTTTTACTACAATTCTTTTTGTAGCAGCTTGAGTACAAGTTATTAAAGTAATTTCTCTTTTTGTACCTGCTCTTAATACATCAGTTCTTGAAGGGTCAACTGTTTCAGTAGAAGTAACAGTATATGTATATTCCTTAGTTTTTGTTACAATTCTAACTTTATCCCCTATTTGAACTTTATGTAAGTTTCTAAATAATTCTGTATATATATTATTATGTGCAGCTAAGCAGAAGTTACCTATTTGACCAGCGTCAGCACATCCTATAAATTTTCCAATATAATTTTTTAAAGTTTCGTCATCTGTTCCTTCAACAATTTGTCCTCTTATAGAATAAGCAGGTATATCAAGTACAGCTATTGCATTTCCTGTTACTCTTAATGGTACATTTTCTTTATTTACAAAAGATGCTAAAATATTACTATTTGAACCATCAGAACTAGAAAAAGAAATTTCCTCTGTCATTCTTTTAACATTTTCTAATTTCAATAGATTTTTTACTTCAATAATTGCAAAAGAAGTAACAGCTATAAATATTACTAAAACTACTACCTCTTTAAATCTTGCCTTAAATTTTAATTTTCTTATATTTTTCATTTGTATCATCCTCCTAAATAATTAATATAATTATTATCTAGCTATTATAAATTATAACATATTTAATAATTTTAAGTCAATGCTATTTGTAATTATAATTTATGTAATCTCATATATTTATATTATAGTCCTGTTTTTGCCATAGTTATCTTGTTTTATTGACTTTTTTCGCTATTTATTATATAATGTTTGTGTTATTTTAACACAAATGTAATATTTATATTTTACATTTTAAGGAGTTGTATATTATATGAAAATAGGTATTTTTACAGACGCATACAATCCTGTCACTTCTGGTGTTGTTACTTCAATAAATATGGTAGAACAGGAAATGAAAAAGCGTGGTCATGAAGTATATATCTTTACTACTTCAAAATCTATACAACCAAATGAAAATCAGACGTTATATATGCTAAATAGTATTCCTTTACTTATAGCAAAGCAATACAAAAATAGAATTGCCACTTTTTATTCAAGAGAAGTTGCTAAACAAATTAAAGAATTAAATTTAGATATTGTACATACACAAACTGAATTCTCTTTAGGAGCTTTTGGTAAAATAATATCTAGAAAATATAACATTCCTTTTATACATACTTATCATACAATGTGGGAAGATTACGTTCACTACATTACACCAATTAAAGGAAGAAACATTAGACTTAAAAGGCTTGTTAGAACATTTTCTAGAGGATTTGTTAGAAAAGCTGAATGTGTAATAACACCTTCTAATAAAACTGCTAAATATTTAAAATATAAATGCAATGTCAAAAATAAACCTATATATGTAATTCCAACTGGTATTGATATTGCGCCATTTAAACGTAGTAATTTTACATTAGAAGAGAAAAATAAACTAAAAGAGTCTTTAGGAATTAGCCCTTCTGATAAAGTTATACTTTTTTTAGGAAGAGTTGCAAATGAAAAAAGTGTTGATGTAATAATGGATAATATGCCATCACTTTTTGAAGAATATCCAAATTGTAAATTTGTAATTGTTGGAGATGGTCCTTCTAAAAAAGATCTTGAAGAACAAGCAAAAAGACTTAATATAAGTGATAAAGTAATATTTACAGGTAAAGTTCCTTGGAATGAAGTTCCAAAATACTATAACATTGGAGATGTATTTGTAAATGCTTCTATTACCGAAACACAAGGATTAACATTTATAGAGGCTATGGCAGCAGAATTACCTATAGTTGCTAAATATGCCCCTAACCTATCTGAATTTATTAAAAATGGTAAAAATGGTATATTTGTAAAAAGAAATTCAGATTTTAAAAATGCTATTATAAATGTTCTAAATGATAAAAAACTATGTGAAACATTAATAAAAAACGGTAATGAAACTGCAAAAGAATACTCTATTGAACAATTTGGCGATAAGTTAGAAATGCTTTATTCTGAAATAATAGAACTATATAAAGTAAAAAAAGAGACAGAATCAAAAGAAGAAAAAAATATACAAAAGAAAGCAATATATAAACGTATAGGAGAAAAACTACTAAATTTAACAAGAATCAAAAAATAGGATGTGATATTTTATGTGGCTAGTTACACTTTTGCTAATTTTACTAATTGCACTAATACTTATCGTTATAATGGATACAGCAATGAAGTTAGCACTTATGATTACTACACTTTATAACTATGATACAAAAAAATTATTTATACCAGCTACTCTTACAGTTATAATATGGACTTTATTGCTAATTGGCTGTTTTAATACAATAAATAAATCGTTAGATAACAATGCTATTGATTTAATATTTTCAATGATATTTGATCATTCTTTGATACCTATGTATAAATCAGCTATAATAAAACCATTATTATCTGCTTTTCTTATTGGTACAATAATTCAATCTTTTACTTATTATACAGTAAATATAAATTACCAAAAAATAACTGGTACTGTTAGATTTTCACTAAAAAGATTAATTCAGAAAATAGTAATGAAACTTTTCAAAAAAGATATATTTAAAAATAAAAACAAAGCTAATCTTTCTGAAATAAAACGTGGACCAAAGAAACTAACATTTATCCGTGCAATTTTAACAAGTGTAATTTCTGTTATAATAACAGTATCTATATGCTTTATATTATTTATAATAGGTACATCATTAAGTGATAAAGTAATTAATTTGTTTTAAAAAAATACGTAGGAAACTACGTATTTTTTATTTTCTTATCTATATATTCATTACATATTTTTATTATTTGTTGTACATCTTCATCTATTTTTTTACTTTTAAAAGTATTGGATATTCTAACAGCAAAATCTTCTAAGCATTTATTCTCTCTTATTATTTCTAATCCATATGGAAAATTAAAATCAAAAATGTAACCATAAAATACTAAAATTAAGTCTGCATTGTTTTTTATATCTTTATATTTTAATAATTTTTCCTGCTTAAACATATCAATTGCTTTATCATTGATTTTTAAGTTTTCAAATTCTTTATACCAAAATATATCAATCATTGGGTCTTCATTTAAAACTCTATAAATGTCTGTTTTATCTGCATCTCTTATTATTTTAGAAAATAACAATGCATCTTCTGTTACATCACTATCTATTTGTATTTTATTATGATTATATACAGCTTTTTTTATTATATCATCATACTCGTCTGTATCTAAAAATTTCTTTATTAGTCCATCCTCATATAATACCTTTAAACTATATGAAGCATGGTCCAATCCAGAATCTTTATCACTAAAGGTATCATATAATCTTACTTGCTCAAATCTTCCTATATCATGAAATAGTCCTATAAGTTCTGCAAGTCTTATTTGATTTTCTGTTAAATTTAATTTTGTAGCAATTATCTTTGATACTTCTGCTACTCTTAATATATGCTTTACTTTTAAATGTATTCTACCATTATTTATATCATACTTTTTAACATAATTCATAAATTCTTTTTTTGCATTTTCAATATCTATCATTTTTACTCCTAACCGACTATATTTCTTAATTGCTCACCATACTTAAGAAATAATGCCTCTTTAATACTTCTATTTTCCTCTAATTCTAAATGTTTATCTTTTGTAACAATTTCTTTTACTGCTTGTTGAGTTTGCTCTAATACTTTAGTATCTGTTAACAAATTTGCAAGTTTAAATTCTGGCATACCAGACTGTCTAATACCAAAGAAGTCTCCAGGTCCTCTAAGCTCTAAGTCTTTTTTAGCTATTAAAAATCCATCATTACTTTTTCTCATTATATCTAGTCTTTCTCTAGCTATTGCAGACTTATTATTACTCTTTAATATACAATATGAAGCAGCACTTCCTCTACCTACTCTACCTCTTAACTGATGTAGAGCAGCTAGTCCAAATCTATCTGCATTTTCAATAACCATAACTGTAGCATTAGGAACACTTATACCTACCTCAATTACAGTTGTAGAAATTAAAATATTAGTTTTATTTTCTTTAAATCTTTTCATTATCTCGTCTTTTTCTTTATTTTTCATTTTGCCGTGTAAGATTTCAACATTATATCCAGCAAATTCTTTTTTATATTCTTCATATAACTTTTCAACAGAATTCAAATCTAAATCTTCATTTTCTTCTACTAAAGGACATACTACATATACTTGTCTTCCTTCGTCAATATGCTTTTTTAAGAAATTATATACCCTTTGATTATATGAATCATTTACCACATATGTTTCAACAGTTTTTCTTCCTGGTGGTAACTCATCTATAACGGATAAATCCAAATCTCCATATAATATTATAGCTAATGATCTTGGTATTGGTGTCGCTGTCATTACTAGTGTATCTACTACATTTCCCTTTGCAGATAATTTCATTCTTTGCTTTACACCAAATCTATGTTGTTCATCTGTTACAACAAGCCCTAAATTATTAAATTCAATATTATCTTCTATTATTGAATGTGTTCCTATTAAAATATCTATTTCATTATTTTTTAGTCTCTCTATTATTTTTTCTTTCTGTTTTTTAGTCGTACTAGATGTTATTATATCTACATTAATTCCTAACTTTCCAAAATAATTTGAAAGTTCTAAATAATGTTGATTTGCAAGTATAGTTGTAGGTGCCATAAGTGATGCTTGATATCCATTTTTTACCGCCAAATACATTGCTATTGCTGCCACCATAGTTTTACCAGAGCCTACATCTCCTTGTACTAGTCTATTCATTACAATATTAGATTTCAAGTCTCCTTTTATTTGTTCAACTACTTTCTTTTGTGCATTTGTCAGTTCAAATGGGATAATTTTTAAAAATTCACTGCAATCTAAATCATTATACACATTAGTTTTAGTTGATACTAAATTATTATCTTTCATATTCATTAATGCAAGTTGGAATAAAAAGAGTTCTTCAAATATAATTCTTTTTCTTGCCATATTTACCATTTCATAGCTTTTTGGAAAATGTACATTTCTTACTGCATAATTTATTTCTGGCAAATAATATTTTTTTCTAAACTCATCATTAAATATTTCATTTAATAATAGTTCTTGATCCATAATTTCATTTATTATTTTAAATAAATAATTTTGTGTAATACCTGCTGTAAGACTGTATATTGGATATAGTCCTTGTATTTTATCTAATTGTTCCACATCATATATACTACATGATTCTAATGTTGCTCTTGTTGGACTTACTGAGGATACTTTACCATAAAAAAGATATGTCATACCCTCTTTTAATCTATCTTTTATATATATCTGATTAAACCATGTAAGAAATGCAAGTGAGCCACTTTCATCTGTTACAACAGTAGAAATTATTTTTTTACCTCTAGCATATACTACTGACACAGGCTTAACTAGTCTACCAAAGAATAATACATTACTATCTTTTTGAAAATCACTTATGCTAGTAACTTTTGTTCTATCTTCATATGTTCTAGGATAATACTCTAATAAATCTTTTACTGTATAGATTCCTAATTTATTTAAAAGTTCAAACATTTTAGGGCCAACGCCCTTTATATATTGAACACTTGTGTCTAATTTTATGTTTTGCATTATATCACCATTTAAATTATACCTTAAAACAAACGTTTATTCAAGAAAAAATTTAAAGTGGTAATGCTATATTACCACTTTTTTATTTATATATCCTTTTTCCAAAGTCCATGTTTATTACAATATGCATAAATTGTAGCACCTTCAATATATGGAAATCTAGCTTGTGCCTCTTGTTCTGGATATAATCTAGTCATATATTCTTTGTTATCTGATACTAGGCATATCCATTCTATATAATGTTCTTTTTCCATAACATGGTTTACTTTTACCAATATTTCGTCTTCGACTTTTTCATATGTTGGTATATGTTTTTCTACAGCACAATCTACTGTATTAGGAACTACATCTACCATTTTATTTCCACAGCACATTATTTCTGTATCGTTATATACTCTTACAATATTTCCACATATTGGACATTTTTTTAATTTTAATTCGTTTTTCATATTCTTTCCTCCAACTCCTAATTTGAAAAATGATAGCATTTCTGCCATCACTTTTCTATTTTATTAAATCTACTATATTTTTAGGATAATCACATACTATAAAATATACATAATTTCCTTTTGCACCTATTTGTCTGTTTTTTACTAGTTCATATTCTTCTGTTAAATAATCTTTCCATACTTCATCATAATTTTTACCAAATTTTTCAAAAGCATTTAAAACATTATCTACATTTCCTTCTGTAGCTTCAACAATAACATACATACTTGCAGTAATATTTACATATGGTTTTTCACCTATTACTTGCTTTACCCAATCTGGCGAAATACTAAATTCACTTTCCAAATCTTCAATAGTTAATTGTTGTAGCTTTGTACTATCAAAACTTGTAGTTTCATCTATATTTGCTGAGAGTGCTTCAAAATCAACATTTACTGGTACAGTTTCTTTTTCTTTATTATTCATAAGTGCTATTGTTAATATAACAGTTGCACATACTACAAATATAGCAATTATAACTGCAATTATAATATTAGTTTTCTTCATCACTATCACTCCTCACAATATATATATTATATCTTACCACTATTTATTTATTATTTCAAGTAATAATTTATTAACAATTTGTGGATTTGCTTTTCCTTTTGTTTCTTTCATTATTTGTCCTACCATAAATCCTATTGCTCTATCTTTTCCTGCTTTATAGTCTGCAACTGATTGTGGATTTGCTTCTACTACTCTTTGTACGATTTCTTTTATCGCACCTTCATCAGAAATTTGTACTAATCCCTTTTTCTCAACAATATCTTTTGCATTTTCTCCAGTTTCAAACATTTCTTCAAATATTTGCTTAGCAATTTTTGATGATATTGTGCCTTTATCTATTAAAGAAATTAAACAAGCTAAGTTTTCTTCTGTAACTTTAGACTCATTAATTTCTAATTCTTTTTCATTTAGCATTTTTGCAAAGTCTCCCATAATCCAGTTTGAAACAGCTTTAGGATTATTGCAAATAGCATTTGTTTTTTCAAAGAAATTAGCTGTATATTTTGATGCTGTTAGTATTTCTGCATCATATTCAGGAAGTCCAAATTCTTTTATATATCTTTCTTTTTTAAGATGTGGCATTTCTGGTAATGAATTTTTCATATCATTAATATATTCATCACTTAATACGATAGGAGCAAGGTCTGGCTCAGGGAAATATCTATAATCTTGTGCATCCTCTTTAGAACGCATTGCATATCCTATTCCTTTAGCATCATCCCATCTTATTGTTTCCTGATGTATTACGCCACCATTTTCAAGAACTTCAATTTGTCTTTTTGTTTCAAACTCAATTAAATTATGTATTGCTCTAAATGAGTTTAAGTTTTTAGTTTCTGTTCTTGTACCAAATTCTTTTTGTCCTACTGGTCTTACAGATAAGTTTACATCACATCTTAGTGAACCTTCTTGCATTTTACAATCACATACTTCTAGATATTCAAGTATCGATTTTAATGTTTGCATATATGCAACAGCTTCATCTGCATTTCTTATATCTGGTTCTGATACAATTTCTATTAGAGGTACAGCACATCTATTCATATCTACTAGTGTATCTCCTGTATATGCATCATGTATTAATTTACCCGCATCTTCTTCTATATGTATTCTTGTAATTCCAATTGTTTTTTTGTTTCCATTTACATTTATATCTAAATGTCCACCTAAGCATAATGGTAAATCATATTGAGATATCTGATATGCTTTAGGTAAATCTGGATAAAAATAATTTTTTCTATCTTGTTTAGAAAATCTAGATATTTCACAATTTGTTGCAAGACCTGCTTTTACTGCATATTCTACCACTTTTTCATTAAGTACTGGTAATGTACCTGGCATACCTGTACATATTGGGCAACAATGAGTATTAGGGTCAGCTCCAAATGATGTTGAACAATTACAATAAATTTTTGTATTAGTTGAAAGTTCAGCATGAACTTCAAGTCCTATTATAACTTCATAATCTTTCATTTTACTTTCCCTCCTGTATACTTGGTCTTTCTTTATGATAAGTAGTATTTTGTTCAAATGTATAAGCTACTTGTAACATATTTTTTTCATCAAAAGCCTTAGCTATAAATTGTATACCTATAGGCATTCCATTTGAATCAAATCCACCAGGTACAGATACGGCTGGAAGACCTGCCATATTTACAGGTACTGTATATATGTCCTCTAAATACATTTCAAGTGGAGAGGCATTATGTGCTCCAAATTTGAAAGATGTATTTGGTGCAGTTGGTATCATTATTACATCACATTCTTCAAATGCTTTTTTGAAGTTTTCAACAATAAGTGTTCTTACTTGTTGAGCTCTTTTATAATATGCATCATAGTATCCAGATGAAAGTACATAAGTTCCAAGCATAATTCTTCTTTTTACTTCTGCTCCAAAGCCCTCTGTTCTTGATTTTCTATATAAATCTTCTAAGTCATTAAAGTCTTTTGCTCTATAACCATATCTTATTCCATCATATCTTCCTAAATTAGAAGATGCTTCAGCAGTAGCAATTATATAATATGTTGCAAGTGAATATTTTGCATATTCTAATTTAATTTCTTTTATTGCTGCACCAGCATTTTTTAATGTAGCAATAGCTTCATCATATGCTGCTCTAACATCTTTATTTATACCATCAGTTATAAAATCTGTTGGAATACCGATAGTCTTTCCACTTACATCATTTAATAATGCTTTAGTATAATCTTGTTTTTCTATATCAGCTGATGTAGTGTCTTTTTCATCATGTCCTGCAATTACATTTAGCATTAAAGCTGCATCTTCAACTGTTTTTGTAAATGGTCCTATTTGGTCTAAAGATGATGCAAAGGCAATAAGTCCAAATCTTGATATTAATCCATATGTAGGTTTTAATCCTACAACAGAACAATATGAAGCAGGTTGTCTGATAGATCCGCCAGTATCCGAACCTAAAGCTGCAAAAGCCATATCTGAAGATACTGCTGCAGCACTACCACCTGATGAACCACCTGGTACTCTTGTTAAGTCCCAAGGATTTTTTGTCTTTTTCATATATGATGTCTCAGTAGAAGAACCCATTGCAAACTCGTCCATATTTGTTTTTCCTATAACAATAGCTCCTGCTTCTTCTAATTTCTTTATTACAGTTGCATCATATATTGGTGTAAAATTTTCAAGCATTCTTGATGCACATGTTGTTTTAACACCATTTGTACAAATGTTATCTTTAATTGCTATAGGTACACCACCAAGTATTCCTATATCTTCTCCGTTATCTAACTTTTGTTGTAGTTCTTGTGCCCTTTCATATGCTAACTTTTGTGTTAAAGTAATATATGCATCAACTTTTGGCTCAACATTATCTATTCTAGAATATATGTCATCTAAAACATCTTTTATTTTTACTTCTTTATTTTTTATCTTTTTGGCTACATCAGTTAAAGCTAAACTGTATAAATCCATTAATTATTCCCCCTATTCTACAACTTTTGGAACACTTATGCATCCAGCATCTTTACTTGGAGCATTTTTAAGTATTTCTTCTCTATCATATGAAGCATCTACTTCATCTTTTCTAAACACGTTTTTAATATCTAAAATATGAGCTGTTGGTTTTACACCATCAACGTTTATATTTGAAAGTTCATTAGCAAAATCTACAATATTAGATAAATCTGTAGTATATTTATCTAATTCCTCATCTGTTAAATTTAATTTTGAAAGATTTGCTATATGTTTTACATCTTCTTTTGATACACTCATCTAAAAAGCCTCCTTTACATACATTGTTTATTATACTTTAAATGGTAAATTCTGTCAAGGTGAAATGCTTATATATAGGCATTTTTCGAAACATTTAAAGTAATAAGAGTAGATTAATTTTAAAATCTACTCTTATTATTTTTCTTTTTCCACATAAATTCTTTTTTTACTTCTTCTTGGGCTATATAAATTAACAACCATAGCAACAATACTTGCTACTATTGTGTTTGCCATAACTCTAATTGGATAAATCCAGCCAAACTCTGGTACTTCATCTAATGTTATAGCTAAAAATACATAACACGCAATTATAATATATTCTGATTTATTTATAAGTTTACTACAAAAATATAATATTAAAAATATACATATAGGTATTAAAAATATATTTAATATATCTGATTTTCCTATATACATTATACACATAGCAATAGTTCCAATAATTCCACCTATTAGTGTTGAAGCAATACGTGTTTTTACTTCTTTTAAACTCTTTACAACATCACCTTGTATTGCTAAAATAGCAACGATAACCATTTCATATCTTTGAAGTGCGCCATTACTAAGAGTTGCAATTATCATAACTATAAATACTGCTATGACTGTTTTTAATATTCTAAGTCCTGGTATTTCTATATGTGTTTTCATATCTTCCCCTCACCAAAATGTTAACACAAACAAAGCAAATAGTCAATTTTATATTATCTTTTTAATAGATTTTTTATCGAAAAAAGAAATGATTAAATAACCATTTCTTTTCTAAAAGTTTATATATATGAAAAAACTCTTTATATTATTTTTGACTTCGTTCTTTTTTATTATTTTTTGTATAGGAATTGTTATTTCTCAATTTTAATTATGGATATAAATTTTAAAGCGTAAATTTATAAACTCCTTTCTTCATATCTCACCCCTTTCTATTTATAACAATATTTTACCTTTACTTTGTGTTTAACATATGTTGTTAATGTTAAATTTATATGAAGTTTTTTAATTATATTTCAGTTAGAGATTTAATACTATAATTAATACTTCTATTAAAAATTATAATTATTCTTTGTGAAAATAGTATGAAAGAAAAATGAAATAGAAAAGAAATAGGAAAAGTAAATAATTACTTTTCCTGTTCTTTTTTATTCATATCTTTTTTTGAAACTCTCTCCATATCAAACCAGAAAGTAGAGCCTTTACCAAGTTCTGACTCAACTCCAAAGTCTGAATTATGCTTTATTAAAATATTTTTTACTATAGATAATCCTAGTCCACTTCCTTGAACATTTCTAGTAAATGATTCACTAGCTTTATAATATCTATCCCATATATGTTTTAAGTCCTCTTTTGATATTCCTACTCCATTATCTATAACTTCTACTTTTACTCTTTTTTGTGTAGCTGTTACACGTATATTTATTTTTATTTTTCCTTCTCCACTATGTTTAATAGCATTTATTATTAAATTATACAATACTTGCTCTATTTTTGTTCTATCTGCTAAAACGTATAAATCATTTGGTATCATATATTTTATAGTATGCTCTGTATCTATATTAGATAAGATTATTCTATCTATTAATGAAGTTGCTACTTGAGAAAAATCAAATTTTTCTTTAACTATTGATATTTTACCAGATTCTATTTTAGATAAATCCATCATATCATTAACAAGTCTTGTTAATCTATCTGTTTCATCAATAATTACTTTTAAATGTTCCTCTCTTTTTTCTTTATTCTCACCAGATAAATCTCTTATCATTTCAGAATATGCTTTTATCATTGTAAGTGGTGTTTTTAAATCATGTGATACGTTGGCAATTAATTCCCTTCGTACTTCATCAGTTCTTTCTAGAGACGTAGTAGCCGAATTTAATGTATTTGCCAACTCATCAAGTTCTTTATAGCCACATTTTTCAAATACAATATTATAATCTCCTTTTTCTAACTTTTTAGCTGTTTCGTTCATCTTCATTATAGGTCTTGATATTTTTCTTGACATAAACAAAGCTATAACAGTTGAAATTACAAGAGAAATTATAGTTATATATATAAGCTGACTTGTTATTACAGTTGATGTAGCATCTATTGGATCAATAGACATTAAAATTATATAGCAATAATTAGTATCTGGAATAACCTTACCATATACATAAATTTGAGTTTTTAATCTATCTATATCTAATGTATACGATATTTTTTTATTATCTGTTTCACTTATTGATTTTGCAATATCGCTTATATCTATTGATATATTTCTTCCCGGCATCTGAGCAACATATCCAGAATCACTTTGATTATAAAAATTAGTACCTGTAAATGTAGTATTTGTATAAAACAAATCACCATTTAAAGATAATATATATATTGATGCAGAATTCCTGTATGCTGTTTTATCTATCTGCTCTTTAAAATCTAGAGAATTTTTAAATATATTTTCTACTTCTGTTCCAATTTGTGCAGTTTCATTTTTCTTCATGCTACTATAATATGTTTGTAAAAATACAACTTGCATAAACCATAACAAAACAAATATTATAACAGCTAAAGCTATAAAATATAGCCATAGCATAAAATTTAAAGATTTAGAATTTTTATTCTTCAAATTTATACCCCATTCCTCTTACAGTTACAATTTTATCCCTGTATTTTCCTAAATTATTTCTAAGCATTTTTACATGAGTATCTACTGTTCTATCTTCTCCAAAGAAGTCATATCCCCATACTTCATTTAGTATTTTCTCTCTTGATAATGCAATATTTTTATTCACAATAAAATATTGTAATAGTTCATATTCTTTAGGTGTTAAATCTTTCTTTACACCATCTACATATACGTTTCTTCCTAAAGTATCTACTTCAAGACCCTCAAATACATATTTTTCTTGCATATTAGAATTATTTGAATTAGATTTTGTTCTAGTTATTACAGCATTTATTCTTGCCATTAATTCTTTTGGACTAAATGGTTTTACAACATAATCATCTATTCCTATTTCAAATCCAAATAACTTATCATATTCTTCACCACGTGCTGAAAGCATAATAACTGGAATATTTTTTATTTTTTTAATTTCTTTTATTGAAGAAAATCCATCTAGTTTTGGCATCATAATATCCATTATTATTATGTCGTAATTATTATTTTTACATTTAACAATAGCTTCCATTCCATCACATGCCTCATCAATTTCGTATCCTTCAAATTGTGCATATTCCTTTATTACATTTCTAATTTTTTCTTCATCATCTACAACTAATACTTTCATATTTTTCCATCCCTTAACCTTACTTTACATAATCAAATACTATCATATGTATGTGATAATTATATGATATTTTATTGAATTATACCATATTTTTACATAATTTTAAATAAAAATAAAGAAGATTATTTCATCTTCTTTACTATAAAAAATCACTATTTATTATATTCTCCTATTTGTTGGTCAAACTCTACTTTTATTCCAGTATCTACATTATATCCAACAAATTTTAAATTTTCATCTTCATAATATGCTATTAAAATATAATATGTATTAATATACTTATCCTCAGATTTTATATTATTAATATATAGTTCTTTATTTTGAAGCTCAAGGAAGCCTAGCTTACTATTATCCTTTTTAAGTTTATCTATATAATACTTATATTCATATAGTATGTTATCACTTATTTCTTCATCAAAAGTAATTTTATATTTTCCTTGCATATTGACGTCTTGGTTCATAACTTTGTAATTTAGCTCATAATTATTATCTTCATGAAAAGTTAATATAGAGTTATCACTTAATTTAAAAACCTTTTTTTCAATGTCATATTTAGTTTTATTATGTACATAGTTAATTATTATTACTATTAGTATTAATAACAAAAAAACTACAATACAATTAATTAATATATGAATTATTTTTTTCTTGGAGCCACTTTTATCATCCTCTTGATTTTCCATACAATCCTCCTAGAAATTATTATAATAAAATTATATCACTATAATAAAAATAATAAAATACTTTAAATATAATTTTATTTTTTGTAACTTTTAATATTTTTCCCTATATATTAATAATTATTATAAAAATAAATAAATTTCCACCAGCTTAGCTGGTGGTTTTTCCTTTTCGGCTAAAAGCCTATACTACTGGCCTCCACTAAAGTG
>CANQVI010000018.1 GCA_947627255.1 uncultured Clostridia bacterium
GCACCATGATTTAAGTCTTTAACTTCAACAATAGAAGGTCTTATAGGTTCCCCAGGATGAAATGTAAAAACTACATCTACTCCATCTTCTTTGCCAGTAATTAAATAAGTATAAGGAACTATATCACCTACAACGCCTTTAACAGTCATAGCTACTCTTCCTGTATTTTTTCTATCATCTGCTACTAAAACTGCGTCAGCTGGAAGTTTTGAAATTTCAACAATTCCAAATCTACCTTCTAAGTTAGTCCTAAACACTCTACATTCTTCACTTACAGCTGGATGTGTAGTTTCTTCCCAGTCTGCATCTAAAAGAGCTTTTTCAAGTTCTTTAGCACTATAAAACTGTTCATAAATACTACCAACTCCACCTTTAAGTCTACCCCTAAGAGTATTTTGCCAATAATCTGGTAATGTCCTCTTTGTGTTTTCAATGGCTTCCCTTACAAAAGTTTCCATATAATCTCTCCCTTCGTCTAGAATATTATCCCTCCTGACAAGAGTATTCATATTCCATTTTATTCCATATTAATGCAATAATAGAAAGTTATTAGAACGTATTAATTATAGCATATTTTACATATTATGTCAACTTTTAGAAATAAAAAAATAGAGCTTATGCCCTATTTTCATTAAAATTCCAAAAACCAAGTTGCCCTTTAGCCTCTATTGGATTATCAATTTTTTCTATATTTTCTAGTTTAAAACCATAATTTCTAGAAAAAGAATGTGTAGTATAAATCTCGTTATTTTCTTTTGATAACATATTCGCAAATTCTTCACTCATAGGTATGCAATCTGTTAGAGTAGCTTTTCCAATTATTTTTCCTAATGGTAAGTTTTCAGGTAAATATTTACTAAGTCTTTTCATTGCCTCTTTATCTATACCTTTACCAGCATGAATTAAAAATTCCCCTCTATAATTAGTTTTCCAGCTTCTAAATTCATATTTTTTTACTCCCTCTACTATCAAAGTAGCCCAAGGTTGTCTAATTGTTAATACTTTCATACTATTTTTTCCTTTCGATATTTTTATATACTTTACCATCTTTTAATTTAACACTATCTCTTAATTGTCTATGATATGTTATAACAAATCTATGTATTTCATCTTGTAAAAAAGTAAGAAAATTTAGCACATTTTTCTTATCTGTAAGGTCAAATTCTTCACCATTTTCATCTATTAGTCCACGAGTTCTATGCTTGTCATTTTTTACCATACCATAAATATTAGTAAATTCGCCTACATCTTTCATCGCTTTTTTTGCCATATTAACTTGTGTTTTTCCACCATCTATTAATATAACATCTGGAAGTGGCCAGTCTTTGGCATGATTTAGTCTTCTAGTTAATACTTCATACATACATAAAGGATCATCTTGTGTTTTAGTACTTCTTATCTTAAATTTTCTATACATGCTTTTATTTAATTTACCATTTTCATATCTTATCATACACCCAACTATATACTCATTTCTTAAATTAGATATATCATAACATTCTATAGAATCTATTCCCTCTTTAAATCCAATTAAAGTAGATAATTCTTCTACAACATTATTTTTATTATCTTCAATATTAATATGAATATTATTTTCTACCATTTTGATAAGTTTTAATTTTTCACCACGTTTAGGACACAAAACTTGAATTTTAATTTCTCTATTTTCAAATAATTTATTTATAATATCAATACTAGTATCTTGCAAATTTACATATACTTTTTTAGGCATATCCCTATTATCCACATAATAGTTAGATATAATCTGAGTTAATGATTCTTCTATTTCATCAGATGAAACGTCTGTAATTTTTACGTTATCATGTAAAACAATTTTGTAATCTCTTATTTTAAATATCTGTATATATAATGTATCTTCCAAAAATACATATCCCCATATATCAGTGCTTATTTCATTTAAATTTGATACATTTTGTTTTTGACTAAATTTTTCAATATTATCTAGTCTTTGTTTTAAAACAGCGGCTTTTTCAAATTCTAATTTTTCTATACATTCCTCAATTTGAGAGCTTATCATCTTTTTTACCTCAGTTGTCTTACCATCTAAAAATAGTACAACTTGGTCTATCATGTCTTTATATGCTTTAAGGCTAACATCATTAATACAAGGGCCTAAGCATCTTCCTATGTGATAATATAAACAAGCATTTTTAACTTGAGTTTTATCTAAGTTATATTTACATCTTTTAACTGGAAAAATTTCTTTTATTGTATGAAGCGCATCTCTCATAGCACCAACATTAGTATATGGACCAAAATATAATGCTTTATCATCAAGTCTTCTTCTTGTTACATATATAAGTGGATACTTGTCCTTTATTGTTACTTTTATATATGGGTATGTCTTATCATCTTTTAACATAACATTGAATTTAGGAGATAATTTTTTTATATAGTTACATTCAAGATTTAATGCTTCTACTTCATTATTTACAACTATATAATCTATGTCTCTTACTAATGACGCCATTTTCTCTATTCTAGCAGTCTTATTATTTTTTTGAAAATATTGTCTTACTCTTTTTCTTAAAGATATTGCTTTTCCAACATATATTATTTCACCTTTTTCATCTTTCATCATATATATTCCAGGGTCAAATGGTATCTTTTTTACAATATCTTTTACATATTCATTAGTCATTTTTTCATCTCCTTTTTAGGTATATTAAAAGAGGGTAATACAAACCCTCTAGTTTCCATCATAATTTATTATATAAATTACTCAGCCTCATTATACTTTTCAATAATTAATTTTTGTAACATTTCTCTAGTTTCAGTATTGATAGGATGAGCAATATCCTTAAATTCTCCGTTTGGAGTCTTTCTGCTAGGCATAGCAATAAATAGTCCTTTATCACTTTCAATAACTTTAATATCGTGAACTACAAAAACTTCATCGATAGTTATTGACGCAATAGCTTTCATTCTGTTTTGAGATGTTACTTTTCTTACTCTTACATCTGTAATTTGCATATTCTACACCGCCTTCCTTGATTGTTAACTTTATTATTACATATTAAAATTTAAATGTCAACAATTTGTTTACAATAAAACTTATCATTTGTGTTACAGTATTATTTCACTAGACTTTTGGCTATTTTTAGTTGTAAAATATCTTTGTTCTCTTTACATCGTAATTAATTTCTTCATTTATATATTCTTTATATCCGTCCATTAAAACGGCTGGTGAAATATTAGATCTTGCTCCCGCAGAAACTATTATATCTACACTATCATCAATATTGAATGTATACTTTTCAATTTGAGGTTTTATATCTAATCTTTCCATTCTGTCATAACTTTTTTTAACTACAAGAATTTGGCTTTGTGATAGATACATTTCCATTTTCTTTTTGTAGTATGTTCTTATTTCATCTTTTTCTCTTAGTGACTTATCTTTGAATTTTTCACTATAATCTAAACTTATTACATATTCTGCTGCATATACTCTTACATTTATATTTTCTTCTTTTGGTGATACATATTCTGCTGACATAACAATAAATCCTGTTGGAAGAGTTTTATTAACTTCTCTTACAAGATAACGAGTGTCTATCTCTTCAGTTAAATTTACGTCAAAAATTTCACCGGTACTTTGATATCCATCTGTAAGTGGATGAGCAAACATCATATCTACCAAATTAGTATTTTGTGATTTTACTACTGGTATTGCAGCTTTTAAAAATGCGTCATCAAATATTTTTACAGTATCTTCTTGTGAAATATACATTGCATCTTTTGATTTACTGTAAACTATCCTTAGCTTGTTCATCATATACCATCTTCCTTCCTGAGCGTATTATATCACAGGAATATCCAAAATTAAAGTTTTTTTAAATAAATATGACAAATTTTTTGCATTATCTTCTAACTTTAAATAAATTCATTTCTTTTTTATAATAGCCTTTTATTGCATCTTTTAATATATCTGCACCTATTAACATTTGTAAAATTGAAGAACTTCCTACTCCTAAATTAATATATGTATTTGGTATTTCCTCTATTTCACCTATTATTGGCATATTGTCTTTAGTTATATAAATGTTGCCACTATATATTCCTATCTCTTTAGATATTTCAATTTTTGGAAATAATTTAGTTATTACACTCTTTAGTCTTTTTTCATTTTCATTTTCTATCATTTCTAAATATTTAATATTATTCATTTTTGCAATATACTTTGTATCTATGCCTGAGATTATCATATTTCCTTTTTCATCGTTTCTTATATATAAAGGTATATCATTTATTACTTTAGCACACAATCTTTTATTTAGGCTTGTATTTGCCACTAAACTAAATCTTTTATATACATCTACATTTGGCAAATTAGATATAGGCAATATCTGTAGCTCCGTAGTTAGTATTAATGAATTAGCTATAATTCTAAAATCATTTTGTGAAAACACTTCAACATAATCATAACACGCATTTATATTTCTTATTTTAGTATTTTCAAAAATATATACGTTGGGATATGTAGCTATATACTCAAATATCTTAGAGGTAAATTCATATGAATCTATCATTCTAGCTCCATTTTTAACATTTATTCCCGAGCTAATATTTAGATAATCTAAATCATCTATTACTTCTGCTTTTTCGCCAAGTTCTGTTCTAATTTTTGCTTCACTTTTAAACATATTTTTTTGGAACATTTTATTATTAATAATGTTATAATCTACCTTTTTTAAATATTCTTGTTTTTGTATATCTACTAATATTTCATCTAAAAGCGAATTTGCTTTTTTCTTCATATCATATAATTTTCTTCTTATATTACTATTTGCCTCTTTATAGTTTTTTATATACATTTCATCCATAAAATCTGTTATACAAGCAGAAGATAAACTTGTATTTTTATATCCTATTATATTTTTTTCTACAACTGCTACCTTATATCCATCTTTTGCTAAAAAATATGCAGTTATTGCTCCACATATTCCACCACCTACAATAATAACATCACATTCCATATCTTTAGATAAATATGGATATACATGGTTTATTTTATTTTTATTTAGCCAAAATCCCTTTTTCATAATTTCACCTCTATATTTATTCTTTTAATAAATTGGAAAAATATACTAAATTTATAATAAACAGGTAAAAAATGGCAATAATATTTTTGAGGTGAAATTTTATGAATAATACAAAACGTTTTTTAATTGTATTTTTAACTATAGCATTTATATTAATTTTCTCTACTATATTTGCTACTACTGTTTCTCACTTTGCACCTGAATATGGCGTAACAACAGCAAATGTAAACTTAAGGAATAAGCCAAATTCAGACTATTCGTCTTTTATACGAACTCTTGCACCAAATACCAAAATTAAATTAGTAGGTGCAATAGATAATTATTACATTGTTCAACTTGAAACAAATGAAGTGGGTATTATTTCAAAAGATTATGCTAAAATTAATGGCGATAAATTAGATTCATTAGTTTACACAGACTATGCTCCCTTTTATGGCAAGATAAAAGGTGATAATACAATAGTAAGAGGAGGACCCTCTACATCATTTAGAGTATATGGAAAATTAAATGCTGGTGATAATGTATATGTAATAGGTGCAATAGATGATTTTCTTCTTGTAATTACTAGTGATAATCTTGTTGGTATGATTAGAGGTGACTTAATAGAATACGTAGCAGATAATAATTCAAACCAAGAAATTATTGAACAAGTACCACAAGATGAAAACATTACTACTACACCTGAGAATAATGCAAATGCTACATATATTTTAGAAAAACTTAACGCAATTAGAAGGGAAAATAATCTACCTATATTTAACTTAGATTCGCTAATTACTGCTACTGCACAAACAAAAGCTAAAGACATGGTAGATAATAATTATTTCTCACATAATTCTCCTACTTATGGTAGCCCTTTTTTAATGATGAAAAATGCTGGTATAATTTACAAAGCCGCAGGTGAAAATATAGCTGGAAATAACAATATAGATGATGCTATAAACTCATTTATGAATTCGGAAGAACATAGTAAAAACATATTATCTAACGCATACAACTATATTGGAATAGGAATTGAAAAAAGTGATACTTACGGATATATTATAGTATTAATGTTTGTTGGAAGATAACAAAAATTGTACGCATTATGCGTACAATTTTTTAATTTATATTCTTTAAATATCTTTTAGCTACATTATATCCAAGATTTACCATATAATCTATTTTAGAAATATCTAAAAGACCTATATCTCTACTTTCTATATCTACCTTATAATCTGCCTTTTCTATTTCATCTTGATTAATTTGATGTCCCATTATATCAAAAGATTTAACTGTAGTTTCTATAATATTTTGACATTTAGCTATATTATCTAATTTTTCAAAATATACTACCATTATTTTTTCGTTATTTTCTCTTATTTTTCTGAGTATTGATACTGGACTATTTACTCTTATACCTCCATCAACTAATACATATTTTCCTATTTTTTTAGGTGCAAAAATTGCTGGAAATGCTGAACTTGCTCTTACTATATCACTAAGTTTACCATTGAAAATAATATCTGGTACATCATCAAAAACTTTTTCATTCCTTGAAAGTGTAATATTTCTACTACAAAAATATACTACTTTTCCATCACAAATATCTACTGCTGGTATTGCACAAGGAATATTTAGTTGTGATATATCTATCTTGCCTTTTCGATAGCACATATTATTTACAATATATTCAATATTATCTCCTTTAGCTATAGATTTTAATCTGATTTTTCCAGTAAATAATGTATTTAATACTTTAAATGGAATCATCTTATCATAATCTGTAATATATCTACAATACTTTTTAAATATATAATATATTTCTTCAGCACTATATCCACAAGCAAAGAGTGTTGCTACAATACTACCACTACTAGTTCCAGATATAGCGGTAACTTCAATATTTTTTTCTTGTAATGCTTTAAGTACCCCTATATGTGCCGCACCTTTTACACCACCTCCGCTTAATACTAATCCAATTTGCATAAAAAAATACACCTCCTATTTATAGTTAGTGTATTCTTCTATTTTTTATTTGTTACTATTTACTCTTTTGCTTTTTTTCCTTTTCTATTGCTTTTTTTATCATTTCATTTCGTTTTTTCTCTAATTCTTTATCTTTTTTTGATTCATTTTCATATACTTCTTGAAGCTTTGTCTTAGTAGTTTTTTTACTTTTATCTGTTCCACTAAATGTACCATATCTATTATATTGTGTATGACATATAGCAAGTGCTAAAGCATCAGCTGTATCATCAAGTTTTGGCATACTTTCTAGTCTTAATATCTTTTTTATCATTTCCATTACTTGATGTTTTGTTGCACGTCCATAACCTGCGATTGCTTGTTTTGCTTGAATTGGTGTATATTCAAAAATATCTATATCATGTTTTGATAAAACATTTAATATAACACCTCTAGCCTGTGCAACTTTTATTGCTGTAGTCGTATTAGTATTAAAATATAAGTCTTCAATAGATGCTGAATCTATATTATTATACTTTGAAATTATACTTTCTAAATCCTGCTCTATTTTATTAAGTCTTTTTGGAAAATAGCTATTTTCAGGAGTTGTTATACATCCATATTCTAATATCTTATATTGATTTTTTTCATAATTAATTATTCCATAACCTATTCTTCCAAAACCAGGATCTATTCCTATTACAATCACTGTTTTACCTCCAATATTCTTAAATTATAGCGGTGGTGCATATGGTGCAAATACTATTGTTAACATATTTGAAATAACAAGTAAAACAATAAAAGAAATTATAATGTATGCACCCATACCTCTATAACATTTTAAAAGAACATCTTTTTCAGTTTGCATCAAATCTTTTCTATTTTTTATACTAATGATAAATACGTAATACACTATAAATAAAATGAGTAAAATTACTGTATAACAAGTTCCACTAATAGCTCCAACTTCATCTTTTAATGGTAGATTTAGTGATACAGTTCCAAATTCTCCTAACATATCTGGCTCTGGAAGAGCTTTTTCATATGCTGCAACGTCAAAGACTATTATACAATATAGTAATAATATAATTGAAGCTACGATCAAACAAGTAGCAAAATTCTTAAATACTTTAATTTTTTTATTTGCTGTCTTAAATATTTGTCTTTCTTCTTCATTCATTCTATTTTTTCTTTTTTTATACTTAAAGAATGCTAAACCTAAAAGTATGATAGGTATTATTGCAGGAATTAAATACAAGACGGTATCTCTAAAATCCCAAATTGCACCTAATACGATAGCTATTACTAAGGCAACTGACAATATTAAATAAATTATTTTTTTCATGTATTTCCTCCTATTATCAACATAAATTACTCTAAAATATTTTGTGTTTAATTATTACTAAAATACATTATATAATAGAATTTAAATGTTAAATAAACATATTATATAGCCTTATTATCTCAGCATTTGTAAGTACATCATATGACATTGAATCAATTGAAATTCCTTTTTCATTATATATTTTCTTTATTCCACCATTTATATTTTTTCCAACATCATGCAATAACTCTTTAACCAAATTATATGCTATTTTTTGTGATGCTCTTGTTATTCCTGTTAATCTCAAATTAGCTTTTATAAAATGAGCCATATATTTTGGATATATCATACCATCATATTTTGAAGATAATTTTGAAATTTCTCTTAAACCATATGGTGTATATAATTCTTTAAAAACTGAGTCTAGTATTTTATTTGGTATATCATCACTTACACAAGGAAAAGAAAGACTAAGTGTATATAACATATCTACATTAGTATAAGATTCTTCTTCTCTTAAATCTTTTTTCATTATGTTTTTTTCTTTAATCCAAAATTCTTTTTCTATAAGATTTTTAAAATATTCTTCTTGAATTTCAATTTGCTTATCTGTTTCTCCTATCCAAGTTAATATATTTAAATATATTTTAATTGCATTTAGCATTAAAGCTGTAGTTTGAATTGTATTAAAACAAGAAACTCTATTTTCAGGCTCAATTAAATTATATATAATTTCTTTAATTGAATCTATATATAGTTCTATTCTTCCTTCCTTTTGTAATATTCTATTTACAGCCTCAACATACCATAATCTTAATAAATTATACTTTTCTTTAAGTTTCTCATTAAGATTAAGTTTTGATATTTCTTTTACTATACTATATACAGTAAATACTACATTTTTTGCCTCTTTAATTTTTTTATATAAAATATATTGTCCTTCAATAGATTTAGTAATATCTATAAGTTCATCTATATCTTCTTCTAATTCTTCGGTACTAAGTTCAGGTATAGTATGTATATATTCTTCGTTATATTGCTTTTTATATGGAAGTGATGATATTAATAATTTTTCCATATCTGTATTTAATATTGATTTAGATAAATCTCTAAGCTCTATAAAGCTCTCATCTACATCAAAAACAGCATTTTTATTTCTTGCTTCAATATTATTAAATACATCTAATGTATTTATTTGTGACATATCAAAATCTTTATATGAAATATACATATATATTTTAGATTCACTAAAGCCTTTTATTTCACACTTAAATTTTCCACATATTGCTAAATCTTCAAAATATATTTCTTTTTTTGTTGCTTTATTTATTAATTCATGTTTTACCTCATTTAGTGTTCTGTTATCTGCTTCCCAAGTCATTTTGTCTGACTTAAATACTAAATTTTCTTGATTTAATACACTTAATGCAACAAATGTACCATTTTCTGTATCTCTTTGATTAAATTTCAACATACTATTATTTTTCATGTTATAAAAATCTCTATATGTTACTAGTGGTACAACATTAAAATTTATATTTTCTCTAGCATTATTTTTTATTACATATTCTATACATAGAATTCCTTTTTTCTCTGCAAATGCAAATCTTTTTGTATAACTAATATCTCCAAAGCTATATTCAAATAAATTTTTTTCTAAATCTATATTTGTTATATATTCTTTGGTGTTAAATTCTTTTGAATTTGTATCTATTTCCACTATCTTATATGTATTGCTATCTGTTTCAAAAGTTTCCACTAAATTTTCTAATAGTACCTTTCCATTTTTTATATACATGCCATGATAGGGTTTTTTAGTATACAAAGAGCCTGTTGTGCAGAAACAAACTTTAGAATTATCTGATAAAGCATATTCAATCTGTCT
Organism: uncultured Clostridia bacterium; assembly: GCA_947627255.1. Taxonomy (GTDB): domain Bacteria; phylum Bacillota; class Clostridia; order TANB77; family CAG-465; genus CAG-465. The sequence continues at coordinate 10,220 of CANQVI010000018.1, forward strand.
TGCTTGTTCATAATTATTTATTTCTCTTTTGTACTTAAACATTAATTTTTACTCCTTTGAGATTTCGTCTTTAAGTTTATTAATTGTTGCTTGTGATTTCTCACTAGTTTTTATTTCTTTATTCTTTTTAGTTTTCTTACTATTTTTTTCTAATTTTTTCTGTATTTTCTTTGCTTTTTTCTCACTTAATTTAGATTTTATAAATTTCTTACCAGTAAGTATTTTTTCTTTTTGCATATGTTTTCTTTTCATAGAAACTATATTTAAATCTCCAATAGATTTTGTAAGTGATAAAGTCATTATAATTTCTGCAAGTCTATCTGCATCATGAATTAAAGCATTTTTAGCAGTAAGTACAAAATCTTCTTGAATTACACAAATTGCTCTATTTTGTATGTTTTCAAGGTCGATTTTTACCGCTGTTGAGTCTTCTTGATTGAAGTCTTTAATCATTTCTGGTGTTATTTCGCCATTATTTACTATAGCATAATCTAGTACATGTTTTCCTAAATATCTTTCTATTTCATTAATATATCTAGCAAGTGTATAACCTTCTGTTTGTCCAGGTTGATTCATTATGTTTGCAACATATACTTTTTTAGCTTTAGATTTTATTATAGCTTTTGATACTTCTTCAAATAGCAAATTAGATGCTATAGAAGTATATAAAGAGCCAGGTCCTAAAACAATTATATTTGCTTTTTTAATTGCTTCGACTACCTCTGGAACTACTTTTAGACTACCATCTTTTAAAAATATTTGTTTTATTGATGTTCTTGTTTCTTTTACTCTTTCACTTATATTTTCTTTTCCTACAACAACTTCTCCATTTTCAAGTCCAGCGCAAAGAATTAAATCTTCTGTTGTTACAGGATATATATCTCCCTGTACCTTAAATATATCTGATAGCTTGTCTATTGCCTTTGGAAAACTTCCAGTAATTTCTGTTAAAGCATTTATTATTGAGTTACCTATAGAAGTACCATCTTTTTCTTTATATGTTAATAACTTAGAAAAATCTGATTCAGATGTTGAAAGTGCACTTATACATTTTCGTATATCACCTGGTGTAACTCTTTCTTCTTTGCCCATAGCAGAAGTTAATGTATAGTCATCTGCTGATACATTAACAACAGCTGTAATATTTGAAGTATATTCTTTTAATCCTTTTAATAAATTTGGAAGTCCTGAGCCTCCACCAATTACAACAACTCTAGGTCCTTTTTTTAGTTTAGGATCTCCATATAAAAGTTGTCTCATACGAATATTTTTATTTCTTTTTGCTATATTTTTTAGTGTTACTAATAATATGTTTCTTTGAGCTAAAATAAATGAAAAAACTATACCAAAAATTGATACAGTAATTAATAACACATATGCAAATAGCATACTTGGTGTTAAATCACTTGTTTTGCCTAAACTAATTCCACAAAATATTAATAGCAAGACTGATACAATTAATATAAATATATATCTTTTTACCCTTGCTCCTGGCTTTAACCATTCTATTAAATTTCTCATTTTATATTTCCCCCTAATATTACAACTTCTTCTTGTAATGTAACATTAAATTTATCATATACTGTAGCTTTTATATGCTCTATTAAATCTAAAACATCTTTGCATGTAGCATTTCCTTTATTTATAATAAATCCAGAATGTTTAGTAGATACCTGTGCTCCACCTATTGAATATCCTTTAAGATTACAATCATCTACTAATTTTCCTACAAAGTATCCTTCTAGTCTTTTAAATACACTACCAAAATTTGGATATTCAAGTGGTTGTTTTTCTTTTCTAGCTTTCATATTTTCTTCCATTTTAGCTGAAATTTCATCAATATTTCCTTCTTCTAAGTTATATACTGCATAAACTACAATATATTCTGGATTTTCTACAAACATACTATGTCTGTATGAAAACTTTGCATCTTTTCCATCTATTTCAACTAAATTTCCATCTTCATCTAAATATCCTACTTTTTCTACTACATTTACCATTTCTGAGCCATATGCACCTGCATTCATTCTAATAGCTCCACCAATACTTCCTGGTATTCCACATGCAAATTCTAATCCTGATAAAGAATTTTCTTTTGCAATTTGTGAAAGTTTAGGAACTGAGCAACCTGCATATACTTTTATATGATTTTTATCTACTTCTATATCTGAAAATTTATTAGTAATTTTTATTATTAAAGCTCTTATTCCTTCATCTTTAACAAGTAAATTGCTTCCATTTCCTATAACATAATATGGAATGTCATTAGCTTTAGCATAACTTATTATTTTTTTAATTTCTTCTATACTAGTTGGCTCTACTAAGCAATCACAAGCTCCTCCTACTTTCATTGTAGTATGATATTTCATTGGCTCATTATACTTTATATTTTCTTTAGATATAATATTTTCTAACCCCTTATATTTATCCATTATCTCCTCCTATATTATAGCATCAACAAAAGATTTAGGATCAAATCTTTCTATATCTTCTATCTTTTCACCAACACCTATATATTTTACTGGTATTTTTAATTCATCTACTATACTAAATACGACTCCACCTTTTGATGTAGAATCTAATTTAGTTAAAAATATTCCATTTACATCTGTTTTTTCTAAGAAAGACTTTGCTTGTATAGCTCCGTTTTGTCCTGTGGTAGCATCTAGTACCATAATAGTTTCTTTATATACTTCTTCTGATATATTTTTATCTATTATTCTTTTCATTTTTTCAAGTTCATCCATAAGATTTTTCTTGTTATGAAGTCTTCCTGCAGTATCACAAATTAGCACATCATAGTCTTCTTCATTAAATTTTTTAGTTGCATCATAAATTACTGAAGCAGGGTCTTGCATTTCTTTTCCTAAGCAAATATCTACATTATTTCTTTCTGCCCAAATATCTAATTGCTCAATAGCACCAGCTCTAAATGTATCTGCTGCTGCAAGTAACACTTTTTTTCCATTATCTTTATATAATTTTGTAAGTTTACCAATAGATGTAGTTTTTCCAACACCATTTACTCCTACTACCAATATTACTTGTTTTTTATCTAAATTAATACTATCTACTTTATTTATTTCATCAGATAATAATATATCTGTCATTTCTTTTCTTAATAATTCTTTTATAGCATTTTCACTTTTATCTACTTGCTTTTTTAAATTATCTCTTAAATTATTACATATTTTTGTACTTGTCTGATAACCAACATCAGATAAAATTAAAGTTTCTTCTATATCATCTATTACTTCTTCAATATCTTTTTTATCTGCAAAAATGTTACTCATTTTTACATCTAATGCTTCTTTTGTCTTTTTTAAATTTTCCTTTAGTTTACTAAAAAACATATTTTCCTCCATTTATTTATTCTATTTAATTATATCATATAATTGTTATATTTCAATATAACTAATTACTATATAAAAGAAAAAAATAGGATGTAAAACATCCTACTTTATTTATTTTTTTATTCCAACGAATAATACTAATATTCCACAAATACCTAAAAATCCAGCAAACACAAATGGTATTACAATATCACTAGTTCCATTTTCTAAAATTTGACTTGGGTTATTAGGATTATATTTTATTTGTTTTATACTTCCTATATCACTATGATAGCTTCTTCCTGTTGAGCTTGTCTTTGTATAAGTTGTATCATCTACTGTGTATTCAAATATATCTCTATAAGTATGCTCTGTTCTAGCAAAACCGTCTTCGTCTTGCGTCTTTTCTATTTTTTCTTCATAATCTACAACTTTTGCTTCAATAGGTATGTATGTTTCTTCTTTTAAAGATACATTTTTAGCATTAAATACTCCATAAATACCCATTGCTATTCCAATTAAAAGCATTACTGCACCTAAAATTATAAATATATGTTTAGGATTTTGAATTGCAATATTTGACTCAATATTATTTTCAAAATTTGAATTAATATCATTTCCATTATTTTCAACAGTTCTACTTACAACTTCTCCATTTCTTTCAACAACGGTCACTTTTCTAATATTTTTATCTTCCATATATTCCACCTCATAAAAAATTATATATTAAATACAAAAAATAAGCAAGAAAAAAAGAGATTGCCAAATTTCTTGACAATCCCTTATATTATTTTACTCCCCTGAGTGTGTTGCTTTTGATCTTCTACGTCTGAATGGATTTCTTAATCCCTCTTGTGAAGTTGGTAAAACACCAATTCCTAAAATTAGAAAGATAATTGATCCTACTCCAGATAGTGCAGTATTTCTCATGTACTCTGAATTTAAGTTGAAGTTCCAATTACTTATCCCCATTTTCTTTGAAAGATTTTGTTGATAGTATAGGATTTCCTTCACAACACGAGCATCGGAATCGATACCCTCTTTTTCTTTGTCTACAACGTCATTTTCAGTGTCATCAATGTTAGTAGTGATGATTAGCTTATTCGTATCTTTGAAATACGTATAAACCACATATGGTTGATTTCTGTAGACGTTGTCTACGATGTTTCCTACAGTTTTATCAATATAACTATCCGTTACAGCAAAGGTTGTTAGCTGATAATCTAGCACAACAGCTATCTTGTTTTCTTTACTTGCCTTTTCAATAGCATTTGCTGCATATTTCTTATCCGGATTAGACATTGACCCTGATACATCTTGGACATACTCCACACCACCTTTTAATGGTAATCTAGGGACCACTATGGTATTAATGATACCCCATATTAGCCAACCTGCTAATAATATTAATGCAATACCTACGATGAGTCTTGAAACAAATTTGTAAGATTTTTTCATTTTCTTACCTCCTAATAATTTTTTTACAGACTTTTTCTAAACGTATTGTTTAATTATACATCTGCCTCCTTTTCATATGTATACTATGTAATCTCATTAGTTGATTACATTTAAAAAAAACACTGCAAAATTATTATAGCACTATTTAGTTTTTATGTCAAGTATTTATTTTATTATTATAATATTTAATAACATTTAGGCTCTATATTTCATAAAATACATTATGGTGGTGAAATTATGAATATTACAGTACAAAAATACGGAGGTAGTTCCGTAGAAAATAAAGAAAAATTAGAATTAATTTGTAATAAAATAATAAATGAAAGAAAAAATAGCAATGTTGTGGTAGTTGTATCTGCACAAGGAAAAACTACAAATAACTTAATTTCAAAGGCAGAAAATTATACAAGTTTAAAATCTTATGATATTGACAAAAGAAATTTAGATTTTCTTTTAGCGACTGGTGAGATGCAAAGTGCCTCTTTACTAGCATTAATGTTAAATGCCAAAGGACATAAAGCAATATGCTTAACAGGTTTTCAAGCTGGAATAATTACTTCTTGTGAATATGGAAATGCTAAAATCATTGATATTGTAACTTCTAATATAACAAAATATTTGGAAGATGATTACATAGTAATAGTTACAGGTTTTCAAGGAGTAGATAAACTTGGAAATATAACTACTCTTGGTAGAGGTGGCTCAGATTTAAGTGCTGTTGCATTATCTGCTGCACTAAATGCCAAAAAATGTGAAATATTTAGCGATATTGATGGTATTTACTCAGCAGACCCTAAAATAATAACTAATGCTAAATTACTTGATAATATATCTTTTGATGAAATGTTAGAAGCATCTTCTGCTGGTGCAAAAGTACTACATAATCGTTCTGTAAATCTTGCAAAGAAATACAACATAAAAATATGTGCTAAAAGCACATTTAAAAATTCTAAAGGAAGTAAAGTAGAAAAAAGAATAAAAGAAGATTTAGATATTCATTTTATAACTAAAAAAGATGATGTATCAAAAATATGTATTGTAGGTCCAATGATGCTTTCAAATAGAGAAGCTATATCCAAAATATTTAAAATAGCTAGTGAAGAAAATATTGAAATATATATGATTTCATTTAGTGAATTAGCAATAAATATAATAGTTGATACACAAAAATCTCAAAATTTTATGACAAAACTACATGAAAATTTAATAGAAAAAAATTAGGAGAAATCTCCTAATTTTTTTGTTTTAATTTTTTAGTTTTCTTATTTTTTTCTTCTGCTTCTTCTGGTATTTCAAAATTTATACCAAATTTATATTTTAAAAATATTTTTCCTATTGCAAGTACAGGCATTGCAAGTATCATGCCTACTATTCCAAATAATCTTTCAAAAACTAGTAATCCACAAATTACAACAACAGGATGTAATTTTACAGATTTTCCTATTATATTTGGCTGTAATATATTAGCATCAATCATTTGCACAATAAATGATGCAACAAATGTTATAACTGCAAGAACAGGTCCACCGACTGTAAAAGCATATATTGATGTTATTGTATATGATATTATAGCTCCAATATATGGAATTAAATTAAGAAAAGTAATTATTATTCCAAAAATAACTGCGTATTTTAATTTTAAAACTAAGCATACAATAGTTGTCATTATTCCAACTATAACACTATCTATTAGCAATCCTCTAACATATGAATTAATTATATCGTCCATTTCAACAAGCATTTTATATGTATTAGAGTCCTTTTTATTTTTAGATAAAAATACTATAGCACTATTTTTTGTTCTATCCATATCTTTTACCATAAAGAAAGATATAATAACTGCTGTTACAGCACTAATTACCAAATTTATAGCTGCTTGTGCTGTATCAATAGAATAACTTAGTATATCACCCATAAAATCTGAAATAAAATTCAAATCTCCTATATTTGATGATATTTTATAATCTAGTCCAAATTTATCATAAAGTAGTAAATTTATTTTATTTGCAGCACTTGAATATAATGCTGGTAAATCTTTTACAAATTGTGTAATTTGAGTTACCACTACAGGAATTATATATGCAAGAGCAAGTATAATTATTGAAAATATAATTATTAATGAAATTATTGCAGATACTCCTTTAGTAATTCCAAACTTTCTAAGTTTATTTGCAAGTGGCTTAGATAACCAACAGATTATAATACCAACATAGAAAGGGGTTAGAGCAACTAATATTTCTATTATTTTATCTACAATTCCTATTTCTTTTAAAGCAAAAAACACTAGTATAAAAGTAACAATATACATTACTTTATTTAAAAACTTAAAATTAAATTTATTTTCTTCCATTTTTTCTCCCTACTATTTATTTTTTATTAAAAATCACAAATTATAACTTTATTATTTAATAAACTCTTTTTTACATCTATTATTCTTTGATTAGAGCTTCCTCTAAATAATAAGTTTTCATCTTTTTTATCTATTTCAAATCTGCCATCTACTAAATAATCTGTATTTTTTAATAATTCTAAATATCCATTATCTTCACTTGCTTTTTCTATTAATTCTTCATATGTAAACCCTGTATATGTAACTACATCTAAATTTTTATTATTTATTTTTGAAATTAGATTTACCAACTTTTTAGATTGTAAAAATGGTTCTCCTCCACTTAAAGTTATTCCTTTTAATAAAGGATTAGAGTCTATTTTTTCCACTATTTTATCTATTTTTTCGCATTTACCAAGACTCATATCATGTGTTTGTGGATTATGACATCCATAACAATTATGTGGACAACCTTGCGTAAAAATCACAAATCTTATTCCAGGCCCATCAACTATTGATTCTTCAACTAGTCCTGCAATTTTTATTTCATCTTCCATCTCTATTCACCAGTAAATATATCGTGTTTTACTCTATCTCTTTCTTCTGCTCTTTTTCCATCATTAAATCTGTCTAAAGTTCCAACTAAATATCCAGTTATTCTTCTTATTCTTTCAAATGGTACTCCATTTTCAAAAGTATAGTCTAAGTCTACAAAATCTCCATTGACGTTTAAATTTAAAGTTGCTATTTCTTTGTCTGGATATTTTTCTTGTACATATTTTACGTATTCGTTTACCTCCTCGTCACTTATTTTCTCCCCTGTTAAATTTACTTTCATATATACTACCTCCTTATTCTATTAATTCTTTCAACAATATTTTTAGCTTCCTCAAATTCTTTTCTTCCACAGCAAGGACACATATCTTTTATAATACCTGTAAAACCACATACTGGGTCTCTATCTACAGGATGATTTATTGAGCCATATCCTATTCCTGATTCTTTCATACATCTTATTATTTGCTCAAATGCTTCAAGATTTTTTGTAGGATCACCATCTAGCTCAACATAGCTTATATGTCCTCCGTTTGTAAGCTCATGATATGGTGCTTCAATTTTTATTTTATTAAATGCACTAATTTTATAATATACAGGAACATGGAATGAATTTGTATAGTATTCTCTATCAGTAACTCCCTCTATAATTCCATATTTCTGTTTATCTATTTTAACAAATCTTCCTGAAAGCCCTTCTGCTGGCGTAGCAATTAGTGTAAAATTCATTTTATCTTTTTGAGATTGCTCATCTAGTCTTTCTCTCATATGAGAAATTATTTTTAATCCAAGTTCTCTTGCTTCTTCACTCTCTCCATGATGTTTTCCAATTAATGCTTTTAGACATTCTGCTAGTCCTATAAATCCAACTGTTAATGAGCCATGCTTTAATACATCTCCTAATTTATCATCATTTTTTAATTTTTCTGAGTCTAACCAAACATGTTGCCCCATTAAAAATGGATAGTTATATACTTTTTTATTTGCTTGAATTTGAAATCTAAACTTTAATTGGTCTATTACTAAATCCATTTTTTCGTCTAGCATTTCAAAGAATTTTTCTACATCTTTATTAGCTTCTATTCCAAGTCTTGGTAAATTTATAGATGTAAAACTTAAATTACCCCTTCCGCAAGTTACTTCATGTTTTTTATCATAAACATTTCCCATTACTCTTGTTCTGCATCCCATATAAGCAATTTCTGTATTATAATCTCCCTCTCTATAATATTGAAGATTAAATGGTGCATCAATAAAAGAGAAATTAGGAAATAATCTTTTAGCAGATACTCTACAACTAAGTTTAAAAATATCATAGTTTTTATCTTCTTTATTATAGCTTATTCCTTCTTTTACTCTAAATATTTGTATAGGGAAAATAGGGGTCTCACCATTTCCAAGTCCTGCTTCAGTTGCATATAGAAGCTGTTTCATTACTAGTCTGCCCTCAGGTGTAGTATCAAGTCCATAGTTTATACTACTAAATGGAACTTGAGCACCAGCTCTTGAATGCATAGTATTTAAATTATGAATAAAACCTTCCATAGCTTGATAAGTAGCTTTGGTAACTTCTTTATCTGTATATTTTACAGTAAATTTTTGAATTTTATCTATTGTTTCGTTATCTAAATATTTACTTAAATACTTTTTTTCTACTTCTAAATATCCGTTGCTATTTTCTAAACATGCTACTAAATCTTTATCATATTTAATAGATTTTACAACGTCATTTGCAAGTTCTTCTGGATTTTTGACATCTGTTAATAGTTCAATAGCCTTTACAAGATTTTTTAGATATTCTTTTTTATATGTTACTCTTACACCTTTTGCCATAGCATAATCAAAATTAGGGATACTTTGTCCACCATGTTGGTCGTTCTGATTAGACTGTATAGCTATAGCAGCTAAAGCAGCATAGCTTCCTATACTTTGTGGCTCTCTTAAAAATCCTTCACCTGTACAAAATCCGTCCTTAAATAACTTAATTAAGTCAATTTGACAACATGTAGTAGTTAAAGTTAAAAAATCTAAATCATGTATATGTATATCGCCATTTTTATGTGCCTGTGCATGTGCAGGTTTTAATACACATAATTGATAAAAGTTTTTAGCACCTTCTGAGCCATATTTAAGCATTGTTCCCATTGCTGTATCTGCATTTATATTTGCATTTTCTCTTTTAATATTATTATCTTTTGAATCTTCAAAAGTAAGTTTTTGATATGTTTTTATTATATCTAAGTTTCTTTCTCTTGCCTTATCTCTTTCTTCTCTATATGTGCAATATACTCTTAATGTAGATTCATGTCCCTCTTCTTTTAATACTTTTCTTACTGTATCATCAATAATTTCTGAGGTTACTTGTTTATTTTCCTGTATATTATCTAATAGCTCATATATTTTTTTAGCTAGTTCTTCAGATTTGGAATAATCTTGACCACCTATTGAGTTTGCTGCTTTATATATTGATTTAGCTATTCTTTCAATATTGAAATCTACTTTTCTTCCATCTCTTTTTATTACTTTTGTTATCATATATATTTCACCTCTTATTTACTACATCTTTTTACCTTAGTGATTATATCATTGTATCAAATACAATGCAACTATATTTTTTAATAATTAGTATAGTGATTTTTAATACTATCTACTATTGCATTAATATATAAATTTTTATTTTTTAACAAATTATTTATATCATTTTCCGAATTAATAAAGCCTAATTCTAGTAAATATGCTTCTGCGGATTGATTGCTATTATAATATGGGTTACTATCTATATATTTGTTTCTTCCATCAACATAGGCATGAGTCATTATTCCACCAGTTTCTCTTATCATAAATAAATATGGTGTTTTTACAGAAAGAGTTTCATATGGTGTATATTCTAATTCATTAGCATACTCAATAGCCTCTTTAATTTCTTCTTCTGTGTATGTTCTAACATAGACACCATCTAAAGCCTTCGAGATATTATTAGGAGAATATCCTGTACCTGTATAATTTACTATATTATCTGCAAAAGATTTAGCAAAATCTAAATTTGCATCATTAGATGCGTAAATTTCTACTCCACCTTGTGGATTAATTTTTTCTGTACTATTAAGGTGAATAGAAAGAACAAGTTTTGCTTTAGTTTCATAAGGAGTAGTTGCTCTTGCATTTTTTCCATATGATTCTACATATTCATCTTTTGTTCTTGTTAACTTTACTTTATATCCTATTTCTTCTAATTTTTGTTTTAGCAATATTGAATATTCAAGAGTTAAGTCTGATTCTCTTTTTCCATCATACATTGCTCCTGGATCTTTTCCACCATGGCCTGGGTCAATTACTATATCATATACATTTTCTGGCAAATTTTCAGAAAGCACTTTTATTTGCATATAATTTAGGTTTTTATTATCTTTATTATATTCTCTAAAAAATATTTCTATCTTTTTATTTTCCATATTTTTAGTCATTGTATGATACTCATTTTGGCTATAATCACTATTATTTTTAATTGTATATATTTTATCTATTAATTCATCATTTAAGCTATATTCAACTTTTAATAGCACAAAATATTTACCATTTTCTATTTTTTCTAAGTCGATTCCTTCATTTATATTTTTAGAAAGATAAAAATTATATTTATTATCATTAAAGTCATAATTTAAGTCATATTCAATACTTTTTTCTTCATAATCTTTAAGAATAATTTTCATATTTTTAACTTCTAAATTATCTTTGTTATTTAAAACTCCATTAACATTTAAATGATTTCCATAAATTGTATATAAATTTAAGTATGCAAACTCATAAGGTACAACATCATTATACAAATCTTCTAATATGTCTTTTTTTACTATTTCTTCATTTGATAATTTTCTACTATATATAAATGCAAGTAAAACCATAATACTTACTATTAATACAATATTTAATATTATTTTCAAATTCTTTTTATTTATCATAAGCATCACACTCTAAAACTAATTTTCTAATATCTTTATTGCTACTTTTATACCATCTGTTGCTGCTGTCATTATTCCCCCAGCATATCCTGCACCTTCACCACAAGGATATATTCCAATTATATTTGAATTTAAAGTTTGATTATCTCTTACAATTTGTACTGGAGATGATGTCCTTGTTTCTGGTGCAGTAAGAATTGCATTAGAATCTGCAAATCCTTTTAATTTTTTATCTAAGTTTATAATTGATTCTTTTAATGTATCATTTATATAATCTGGAAATAATTCATTTAAATTAGATAATGTATAACCTGGCATATATGTAGGAATTACATTACCAATTTTTTCTGATTTTTTATTATTTAAGTAATCTTCTAATCTTTGAATAGGAGCATAGTAATTTTCTCCAGCCAATTTAAATGCTCTTTTTTCTAATTCTTCTTGAAAATACATTCCACATAAAGGATTACTACTATTTTCACAATCTTCTGGATTAACGTTTACAAGCAACGCACTATTAGCATTTTTTTCATCTCTGTTAAACTTGCTCATTCCGTTAGTTACTATAGTATTTTCTTGTGAAGAAGATGCTATTACTTGTCCACCTGGACACATACAAAAAGTATAACAAACCCTTCCATTTGAGGCATGATATATTAATTTATATTCTGCTGGTGGTAATTTTAATTTAGGATTTAAACCATATTGTGCTATATTTATCTTATCTTGTAAATGCTCTATTCTAACACCTACTGCAAAACTTTTAGGTATTATTTTTAAGCCTCTTTCAAGTAATTTTTTAAAAGTATCTCTTGCACTATGTCCAATAGCTAGTACTACAGAATCAGTTTCTATTTTCCTATTATCTTCTGTTAATACAGCAGTTATTCTTTCATCTTTAATTTCTAAATCTACTACTTTAGTATCAAATAAAAAAGTACCACCTTTTGAAATAATATGCTCTCTAATATTTCTTACTATATTTACTAAATTATCTGTTCCTATATGAGGTTTTGCAACATATAATATTTCTTCTGGTGCACCAAATTTTACAAATTCTTCCAATACTTTCCTAGAATATGAAGATGAATTTCCTGTTGTCAATTTTCCATCAGAAAAAGTGCCTGCACCGCCTTCACCAAATTGTACATTTGACCTACTATTTAATATACCTAGACTTGTAAACTTCTTCACATCTTCTATTCTTTTTTCTACTTTACTTCCCTGTTCAATAATTATAGGGGAAAGTCCATTTTCTATAAGTATTAATGCACAAAAAAGTCCAGCAGGTCCTGCACCAACAATTACAGGTCTGTATTTACTATTTCTTTTAACATCTATTTTTGAAAAATCATATTTTTCAACTAATTTAGCATCTTTAATATTAACATTTTTGCTTAATTCAACATCTATAGAATAGTTATATAAAATATCATTTTTATCTCTTGCATCAATAGATTTTTTATATATGTACACTTCTTTTACTATATTCTTATCTATTTTATATTTTTTTAATGCATAATCTATAACTTCATCATTAGATAAATTCTCTCTAATTTTTATATTACTTAGTCTATACATTTCCACTCCTATAAATACATATTATACTTTCTACTTTCAGCTTTTACAAAGCCACAACTTTCATAGAATTCATGAACTTCTTTTTCAGCTTCTAAGCAAGTAAAATGTATTGTTTTATATCCATTTTCTTTTGCATAATCTATAACGTAGTTTATTAATATTCTACCTAAATTTTGTCTTCTATATTTCTTTTTTACAGCTACATTGAATAGCTCTATTGTTGGTTGAAAAGAAAAAGTAAATAAATCTAATTTATACATAGTAACTGTTCCTACAATTTCATCTTTTTCTTTTAATACAATTATTTCATAACTTTTGCTATTATCATCATATTTTAAATATTCACTTAATTCTTGGCTACCATCAAATGCCTCATCAATAAGAGCTTTGTATTTTGGTAGATCTTCTTTTTTTAAACGTTCAACTATCATATAATTCTCCTTTATATGACACTATTATACTATAAATTATGCAAAAAAAAAAGATGCAATTTAATTGCATCTCTAGTCTAAATTTTCAATCATATTAATTAATGTCTTCAAGATTTTTTTACATGAATCTAAATATAATGTTTCATTTGTAGTATGTACATCTACTACATCTGGTCCTAAAGAAATCATATCTAAATGTGGTAGTTTTTCATAAATAATACCACACTCTACTCCTGCATGAATTGCACATATAATTGGTTCTTCATTATTATGCACAGATTTATATGCATTATAATATACATTTTGTAATTTTGAATTTGGATTATATTTCCAGCCAGGATATTCTCCTTCTTCCTCTATATTAAATTCTAAGTTTTTAGCAATACTATTATTTTCTTCTTTTATCACTTCTTTTTTATTATCTATACTTGACCTTAAAGATTCAACAATTAATGCTTTATTTTTCTCAACTTTAACAATTCCAATATTCCCTGAAGTTTCAACTAGCCCATCCATATCTTTACTATATTCTATAACACCTTGTTTTAAATTTGTTAATAAATATAGTATATTTTTACTTTCAAGATTACTTATACATGATATATCTTTTTCTTCTTTTAAATTAAACACTACTTTTAAATTTTTATCTGCATCTGTAATGTTAAATTTAGAAACTGTATCATCTATAATTTTTTGTAAATTAGTGATATTTGTAGCAAATTTAGATTTAGTATAATTTGCTATTGCATTATCTTTATTTCCACCAACAAAAGACACCAATTTTATATCTTCTATATTACTTAAAATTTTAGCCATTAAATAATTTGAATTAATTCTTCCTTTATCTATATCTACTCCAGAATGTCCTCCATAAAGTCCACTTATCTCAATTTCATATACTTTTTCTTTTATAACATCTGGTTTATATTCTTTAGTATAATGTACACTTACTCCACCAGCACAGCCAACTATAGCAGTATTTTCTTCTTCTCCATCTAAGTTTATTAAATATGAAGCTTTTATTTTATCATAATTAAAGAATTTTGCTCCATACATTCCTATTTCTTCTTGAGTCGTAAATAGACATTCTATATCTGGATGTTTTATTTCTTCATCATCAAGCATTAATAACAGTAAAGCCACTCCTATTCCATCATCTGCGCCTAAAGTAGTATCTTTAGCAGTAAATGTTCCTTTATTTTCAATTATATCAATACCATCTTTACTAAAGTCATGCTCACTATTAGCATTTTTCTCACATACCATATCTGTATGTGCTTGAAAAAGTATAGTTTTTCTTTTTTCGTATCCCGGACTTGCTTTCTTTTTTATAATAACGTTATTGCAATCATCTTTATACCATTCTAGTTTTCTGTTTTTAGCAAAATCACATAAAAACTCTGCTATTTTTGCTTCTTCCTTTGAATTTCTTGGTACTGCAGATATATCTTTAAAAAAGCTAATTAATTTTTCGCATTTTTCTTCTAAATTCATTTTTTTCCTCCAATTTTATATTATTATATAATAAAAAGAAAAGAATAACTAGCATAATGCTAATTATTCTTTTTATTTTACAAATTTAGAAAGTATTATTCTCTATTAGTAGCTTTTTTTCTATTTCTAACTACTACAAATACTATTCCAAGTACACAAACTACTGCTACTGCAACTAATGCTATTACAGCTATATCTCCAGTATCTGGTAATTCTGGTGCCTTTTCATTAGTAATTTTTACTTTTACTTCTTCTGCATCTACTACTAACTCATGTGGCTCTGTATCTAAGATATATTCATCTGGTGCTTCTAACTCTGTATAAGTATATCTACCATATGGTATATCTTCAAATACATATATTCCATCTTTATCTGTTACACCTTCTACTACGAAATCTGTCTCTAGACTTCTTAATTCAAATTTACAATTTGGTATTCTTGTTGAATCTGCAACATCTAATTTTTCAAATGTTACTGTTGAATCTTTTCTTGTATTTTTTACTTCTATTTTCTCAGCAGTCCATTTTCCATCTTCAATTTGTGCTGTAAATTCGTGTTTTTCTGTATTTAAATCATAAATTTCTGGTGCTTCAATTTCTTGGAAGTAATATTTTTCACCATCTGTAAACATATCTACTGGTATATATGCTACACCTTCCTCATCTGTTATTGAATGTAATAACACTTTTCCAGTTTTATCTGTTATTTCAAATGTACAATCTGGTACTACATCTCCTGTAAATATGTCTGTTTTCTTGATTACTTCACCATGTACACTATCATCTACTAATGCATTGTATACTGTTGAATCTCTTTGCTCTCTTGTTAATTCTATTTCTACTACTTCTTCAGACATTTTATATGCTGCTGGTGCATAAGTTTCTTTTAGATAGTATTTACCTACTGGTAAATCTTCTAATTTTACTATTCCAGAACTATCTGTTACAAGTTTTGTTTCTTCCATTTTGCCAGTTTCTGAATTTTTCTTATATAGTGGTTTTGTACATTCTTCATCTAAATATACACTATATTCTGCACCTGCTACATATTCTACATCTTGTGACGCTAAGTATGCTCTTACTTCCTCATCTGTCATATTTTTCATATCGTCTAACATTTGAGCTATCTTTTCATCTTTTCCTTCTACAGTTAAATCATCACCATCTAATACTACATTTCCAAGTGTTGAACTTGAAAGTTTTATTAATGTGATTGTTCCCTTTGGATAATCGTTTTCATATGGTGCTAATGTAAATGTTAAGTATTCATTATCTGATTTATCATAGCTTAATACTGCTTCTTCTGTTTTATCTTCTACTTCATATGGATATGATGCATCAAGTTCTTTTACATAGTATGTTGCTCCTGGTAAATCTTGTCTACTTGTTACATCTTC
The DNA here is from genome assembly GCA_947627255.1 of uncultured Clostridia bacterium. Classification (GTDB taxonomy): domain Bacteria; phylum Bacillota; class Clostridia; order TANB77; family CAG-465; genus CAG-465. The sequence goes on from CANQVI010000018.1 coordinate 26,756, forward strand.
TTCCTCATTTTCTACTCTTATTACATCTACTAGTCCATCTCTTGGTATTACTATTCTTCCATCTTTATTTCTTATATCTTCTTTTGCATATACTCCAAATACTGCCCATCTTTCTTCTTTTTCACTTTCTGAGTATTCTAAGTCTGTATAGCTCTTTTTAAATGTTAATACTAATTTTTGTCTATCATTATCATATGCTGTGTAGTTTAGTTTTACTCTTTCTAAACTATTTTCATTTTCTAGTACTACTGGGTCAATATCTTTATTCTTTATTACACCTGCTGGTGCATCTTTTTCTACTAAATTATACTTACCTAAGTATAATTCATCTGTTGTTGCTATTCCTTCTACTCCGTCTTCTCCTGTTGTTACTGTATCAACTACTGTTCCTTTTGATACATATTTATGTGTTCCATCAGGTGACATTATATCTTCTGCTGCTATTACATCATATGTTACTCCATCTAGTCCTCTTGTACTATATATTGGACTATAT
>CANQVI010000019.1 GCA_947627255.1 uncultured Clostridia bacterium
GTGGGCACTACAGGGCTCGAACCTGTGACCCCCTGCTTGTAAGGCAGATGCTCTCCCAACTGAGCTAAGCGCCCACTTATCTGTTGACAAGTATTATTATAACGTATCATATAAAATTTGTCAACAGTTTTTATTCTAATTACTATATAATTTTTCTAGCATTAACTATAATCTCATCTATTCTTAGTCTATATGCTCCATAATTATTTAATACTTCTTCTGCTAAGCTTTCATCCATTTTCTTAAATAAGAAATCTCCTTGAATTTCATCAGCTTTTGCTGTAATTGCTCTTACTAATTTTTTATCATCATTTATTCTATTTATAATTACTTTATATCCTAAATCTTTGCATAAGTCTATTACATCAACAAATACTTTGTCATCAATCATATCATTTGATAATATGCTTGAATTTATTTTTATTTCATCAATAGGTAATTCTTTAAATACTTCCATATATTCTTGTTTAATATCGAAATTACTTACTACTATTCCAACACCTATTTGCTTTAATTTTTCAAACATTAATTTGTATGAATCTAATTTTCCAACTTCTAGACTTCCTGTCATTTCTATTTGTAAACTGTTTTCTGGTATTTCATAAGAAGTTATTATGTGACAAATATTATCTATGAATTCTTTCTTAAAAGCATTTTTATTTGATAAATTAACAGCCATTTTTACATTTTCATAGCCTTTTTCTTTAAAATATACTAATTTTTCACAAACTGTTTTTAGTACATATTCATCTAATTTTATAGCCAGTCCCATATTTTCAGCTTGATTTATAAAATATGCTGCCTCTAAACTTCCAAGAACTGGATGATTCCATACAAGTAAAGCCTCAAATCCAATTTCAGCAGTATTATCTATATTAATTCTAGGTTGTAAAGTTATACCAAATTCATTATTTTTATATGCATTTGCTAAATCTTTTTCCATTTTTATATTATTATCTAGCATAGCTTTTAAGCTTTCGTTATGGAAATAATAGTCATTTCCACCATGTTCTTTAATATAATACATAGCATTATCTGCATAATTTATCAATTCTTTTCTAGTATATTTTTCATCAACATTAAGTACTACTCCTAAGCTATATTCAATAGATATTGTATTGTTATCTATTATTATACTCTTATTCATATTACTCTTTAAGTCTTCAAGAATTAGCATTACTTCTTCTCTATTTGCAACAGGCTCTATAATAATAGCAAATTCATCTCCACCTAATCTATATGCCTTAGCATTTTTAGGTAAAGATTCATCAAATTTTAATGACATAGCTTTTAACACTTCGTCTCCTACATCATGTCCTAAAGTATCATTAATTTGTTTGAAGCCATCTAAATCCATAAAGCATACTGCCATGTTTTTTTCTTGACTAATTAATCTATCTAAATCCGAATAAAATAAATATCTATTTCCTTTTCCTGTTAATTCGTCAGTATATGCTTTTCTCTTTACACTTTTACTTCCTTTTTCTTTTACTTTTGTATATAAAATATATAGGAGTATTGCAGCTATAGCTACTATAGCTGCTTTTAAAATTTCTATAAAAATTTCTTTATACTCTAAAAGATTCATTTACATCACACCTTTATTATTATCCTATAACAATGTTTACAATCTTAGATTTTATAACAATAACTTTTTTAACTTCTTTTCCATTCATATAATTTTGTAAAGCTGGAGTTTCTAATGCTACTTTTTCTATTTCCTTTTCATCACTATCTGATGGAACATTTATTCTATATCTTACTGTACCATTAATTTGAACAGGTATTTCTATTACATCAGAAACAATTTTAGACTCGTCATATTCAGGCCATTTACTTTCAAATATATATCCACCAATATTTAATTTTTGCCATAATTCTTCTGTTACGTGTGGAGCAACTGGATTTAATATTTGTAATAATGGTTTAACGTATTTTTTGCTTACTTTTTCTTGTTTATATAATACATTTACATAGCTCATCATTGCAGCTATTGCTGTATTATATTTCATATCTTCATAATCTTGTGATACTTTTTTAATAACAGAATTTAATTCTTTATCTAATTCTTTAGAATCACAATCTTCGTCTGTAACTAAAGATTCTATTCTCATAACTCTATCTAAGAATTTTTTAGCACCCTTTACTCCATTTTCAGACCAAGGAGCAGCCATTCCGTAATCTCCAATGAATAATATGTATGTTCTTAAAGTATCAGCACCATATTCTTTTACAATATCATCTGGATTTACTACGTTACCTTTAGATTTAGACATTTTATTTCCATCAGGTCCTAAGATTAAACCTTGTGTTGATCTTTTTTGATATGGTTCTTTAGTAGGAACTACACCTATATCATATAAAAATCTGTGCCAAAATCTTGAATATATTAAGTGTCTTGTTACGTGCTCCATACCACCATTATAGCAATCAACATTCTTCCAATAATTTAAAGCCTCTTTAGATGCTATAGCATCATTATTATTTGGATCCATATATCTTAAGAAATACCATGATGATCCAGCCCATTGTGGCATTGTATCAGTTTCTCTTTTTGCAGGTTTTCCACATTTTGGACAAGTTGTATTTACCCATGATTCAACTTTTGCAAGTGGAGATTCTCCATCTTCTCCTGGTACAAAGTCTTCTACTTCTGGTAAAGTTAATGGTAAATCACTTTCTTTTAATGGAACTAATCCACAATGTTCACATTTTACAATAGGTACAGGTTCTCCCCAATATCTTTGTCTTGCAAAAGCCCAATCTTTCATATGATAGTTTTTCTTTTGTTTACCAATATTATTTTGAACTAAATAGTCTATCATTTTAGCTTTTGCGTCTTTTACGCTAAGACCATTTATGAAATCTGAATTAATTATAACTCCATCTTCTATATCAGTATATGCTTCTTTTTCCAATGATACTTCTTCTCCATTAGAATTTGCAACGACTTGTATCATATCTATATTAAATTTCTTAGCAAATTCAAAATCTCTTGTATCGTGTGCAGGAACTGCCATTATAGCACCTGTTCCATATCCCATCATGACATAGTCTGTAACCCATAAAGGAACATGTTTTCCATTAACAGGATTAACTATTTCAAGTCCGTCAACTTTTACACCTGTTTTATTTTTAGAAAGCTCTACTCTTTCAAATTCAGATTTTTTTGCTGCTTCATTTCTATAAGCTAATATTTCATCATAATTTTTAATTTCATCTTTATATTTTTCAAGTAAAGGATGTTCAGGTGCAATAGCCATATATGTAACACCAAATAAAGTATCTGGTCTAGTAGTAAATACTGTCAACTTATCTTCTTTATTTGCTAAACTAAAGTCTATTTCTGCGCCATAAGATCTTCCTATCCAGTTTTCTTGTTCAAGTCTTACTCTTGGTGGAAAGTTTACTTCATCTAATCCTTCCAATAATTTATCTGCATAATCTGTAATTTTAAGCATCCAAACTTCTTTTTCTTTTTGAACAATTTGACTATCACATCTATCACAAACTCCACCTTGTGATTCTTCGTTTGCAAGTATTACTCTACATTGTGGACAATAATTTACATATGTTTTATCTTTATATGCAAGTCCATTTTCAAATAATTTTAAGAAAATCCATTGAGTCCATTTATAATAATTTGGATCTGTTGTATCAATTACTCTATCCCAATCAAAAGAAAATCCTATTGATTTTAATTGTTCAGTAAATTTAGCAATATTTCTATCTGTAACAATTCTAGGATGTATTCCTGTTTTTATAGCATAATTTTCAGTAGGTAATCCAAATGCATCAAATCCTATTGGAAATAATACATTTTTTCCTTCCATTCTTTTCTTTCTACATAAAACTTCCATTCCCATAAAAGCTCTTGCATGTCCAACATGAAGACCAGCTCCTGATGGATATGGGAACTCAATTAAAGCATAAAACTTTTCTTTATCACTATTATTTACGGCATGAAAACAATTTTTTTCAGCCCATATTTTTTGCCATTTTTCGTCTATTTTTTTATCATACATAATTTAACTCTCTCCTTATTTATATTTTTCATATTGTCTTTGTAAAAAGTTATCTGTCATTCCAGAAATATAATCTATAATTTTTTGAGAATTACTATTATTTTTTATATATTCTTCATCCATTTTATTTAAGAATATTTTATATATATCATTTTCATAGTCTTCCATTTCTAAAGCTCTACTATAAATACTATATAGGCTTTCTATTGTATCTATATATCTGGCTCTATCCTCTGGTGTAATAGCATTAACATATATATTATCATAGTTAAAATTTTTTAGTTCAACTACAGCGTTATACACCTCTTTTGACATTGAAATATAATTTTTTCCATAACTATTTTTTATAACATCGACAATTATACTATTCATAATCTCAGTATTTTCTGTACCTAAATATTTTTTTACATTTTCTGGTAAACTATTTTTATTAAATATACCGAGTCGATTAGCATCATCTATATCTTTACCTATATATCCAATTATATCAGATATTCTTACTACACATCCTTCTAATGTCATAGGTATCAGTCGTTTTATGTTACTCTCATCTTTTAAACATTCTTCATATTCTCTTTTTAAATCTTCAAATGTTTTATTCTTTACAGGCATATATTTTTCTTGCAATAATTCACCATTATGGCACATTATTCCATCTAAAACTTGAAGTGATAAATTAGTACTTTTACCTTTCTTTTCTATGGTAGTAAATACTCTTACACTATTTAAATTATGTGCAAAGCATTTTCCATCATTATAATTTTTAGATAATTTATTTAAAACATTTTCTCCAAAATGTCCATATGGTGTATGTCCCACATCATGGCCTAATGCAATAGCCTCACATAAATCTTCATTTAATCTTAGTGCTCTTGCTATAGTTCTGGCTGCCTTAGAAACATACTGAACATGAGTCATCCTAGTAGATATATGATCATTTATTGGGTCAACAAATACTTGTGTTTTAGACATATATCTTGTATAACAGCTAGAATGAATTATTTTATCTACATCTCTAGCAAATTCAAGTCTTATATCCTCATCTATTGGATATTCTCTTATTGCCATATTTGATTTACAAGCATATTTACTTAAATTATTTTCAGATTTTAGCATTACTTTTTTAATCTTTTTTATATCTACCAAAGAACTCACCTCCATTATAAGAACATATTTATTGCATTTTCTATGCAACTTATATTTAGTGGAAATTCAGGACCTTCATCACCATCTATATCTGGTCTGTCACAATTTCCTTTTACTTTTTCTATATTTATGCTTTTAGCTTTTCTATATACTATATTTTTATTATCTAAATTTCTTCCAGCAAATACTTGTGCTACTAGTCCACCCATTTCATGGAAACTACAATTCTTTATTATTATAATATCTAATAATCCATCTTGTATGCTTGAGCCACTTGAAAAATAAGTCATTCCTCCGACACTACTACCATTAAATACTAAAAATAAATTTATCTTTTCTTGAAATACTTCATCATCTATTTTGGCATTAACAGTGAAAGGTCTAAATTTAAACAACTCTTTTGCACCTGTTATAAAATATGACACTTTACCTAGTGCATTTTTCAAATTTTTATCTGTTTTTTGTGAAGAATTTGTAAATAATCCTGCTGAACAAACATTAATAAAATATTTATCGTTAACTTTTCCAATATCTACTTTTTTAACATTATTTGAAAGTATTTTATCAATACATTCATAAAAGTTATTTGGCATATTAATGTGTTTAGCAAAATCATTTGAAGTACCAGCTGGTATAATTCCAAGTGGAGTATTGATATTATATTTCATCATAATATTTACAACACGATTTATTGTTCCATCTCCACCAGCCACAATTATTCCATATAAGTTTTCAGAGTCACTCTCTTTTAAAAACTCATCTAAATTATCTTTATCTCCAGCTCTATATATTAAAACTTCAATATCATTTTCCATAAATTTTTCAATAATTGTATCTAAAAAATATGTAAATTTGCTTTGTCCTGCTCCAGAATTATATATTAATTTTACTTTCCTCATAAATTCCACCTTTGAAAGCACACTATATTGCATATTATATTACAAAATACCTTTAAATTCAAGGAAAATAGCAAATAAAAAAGAGATAACCAACATTTTGGTTACCTCATACAATTCTAATATATATTATATTCTATTTAATATCATAGCTACATCTGCTGTATCTATTATACCATTTTCATCTAAATCATATTTTTCCAAATCTTCTTCAGACTGATTTTTATATTTGTATAAATCTAAACAAATTTGAACATCATCTTCTGTGTATTCTAATGCTTCAATACGATCTATATCAATATCTACATCTCCATTAGGGACAAAAGTTTTAGCAAAAATTTGAGTACACATTACTGTGCAAACCAACAGTACCAATGATAAAACTTTAAATTTATTTTTCATAAACATCTCCCCCTTTTCTTCAACTACATTATATCTTAATAGCAAATATTTTTCAAATTTTTTTAATGTTTTTTGAAATTTTTGGCTAATTATTTCATTTGTGTTTCTATTATATTTCAATTAAAACATTATATTTAAACATATTAAGTATTTCAGCTGCATCTGCTGTATCTATAACGTTATTTCCATCCATATCTGCTATCTTAATATCTTCTTCAGTCGCATTTTTATACTTATATAAATTTAAAGCTATTGCAGCATCTGCTGTGTCTACTTGACCGTTTTTATCCAAGTCACCCTTTAGTGCACCCAATACTACTAATTCACAACTTGCACTTACTCCATCAAGTGTTACTTTAATAGTTGTATTTCCTTTTGATTTAGCTGTAACATTACCATTATCATCTACAGTGGCTACACCCATATTTGTACTTTCCCATTTTGCTGTGCCATCAACTACTGCATTAGTTGGATCTTTTGTTATATTCAATTTTGTTTTTCCGTTTACTCCCATTGTTAATTTGGTTTTATCAAGTGTAATTTTATTTAATACTTTACTCAATGAGAAAAATTTAACTGGATAGCTATAAGTTAATGTATCTCCAGTGATTTTATCTAAAACACCTGTAAGTCTTACATTAATTGTTACTTCCGAAACATTTGAATAATAATCATCAGCAACAAGATATCTTAATTCATTAGGCATTATAAAACTTACTGCCATATATCCATTTTCTACAATTACTCTTGGAGCATTATATGTTTTTCCCTCATATATAAATTGAGCTTTAGTATCATTATTAATTATTAAATGATCTTTATTTGCTAAATATACTGACCAATATTCTCTAGCAGCAAATAGTTCTACAGGGAAATATCCTGGTGATGGGAATGCATAATAGTCTTCATCTAATGAATTCATTTCATCTTCAAATTCATAATACATAGAAAGTGTATTATAATTTTTACATTGACCAAAACTAGTTCTTTTAGCATATGGGTAAAGCAAACTCATTCTATGTCCAACAGCTCCATATTCAGTACTAATATTATATAAATCACTTACATACCCATCTATAGCAGAATACATATTTTTATCTCCAGATGCACAATTTCCACTATATGTATCACCAGGTTCACCATTAACGTAGCATCCTGCATAGGCCTCTTTATAAAAATCATTATCCATATCACTTGGCTTTTCTGGTTGATGTGTTAACATTCCAAGTTTAGATAATATAACTGCACCTTTTTGATTTCTTTTCATTTTATCTTTATTTAACTCTACATCATCCATTCCACATAGCCATCTATAAAAATTAATTCTTCTTAAAGTATCATTAATAACACTATCTTGTAAACTTCCAGCAACATATGGTTTACTATCTGATGGTTGCACTTTATATGGTGAATTAGCATAGTTATATGTTAATGTACTTTCATATTTTTGTTTAATTTGTTGTTTGGTATGAGATAATGAAATATGATCTGAATATTCTATATCTTTAGCTAGAATAATATTTGGTGTTAAAAAAGTTACCAAAGCACAAAAAATTATCATAAATATTATTTTTTTATTTTTCATAAATTACTCCTCTTTTCCTAATTTAAATTATATATTAAAGCTAAATATTTATAAATTTTTTATATTTATATTTCAATTAAAGTACGATATTTAAACATATTAAGTATTACAGCCGCATCTGCTGTATCTATAATGTTATTTCCATCCATATCTGCTATTTCAATATCTTCCATAGTTGCATTTTTATATTTATATAAATTAAGAGCTATTGCAGCATCTGCTGTGTCTACTTGACCATTTTTATCTAAATCACCTTTATACTTTTTATTTTCATCTAAAAGTACAACTTCAATTCCATTTTCTTGTGCATATTTTTGAGCATAACTATTACTATATGTATATATTTTAAAATTATTGCAATTATAAAAAGCATCTTTTTCAATATTAGTAACACTTTTTGGTATATACACTTTTTCTAAGCTTTCTAATCCTTCAAAAGCATAACTATCAATTTTTAAAGTACCTTCTTGTAACTTAATTTCTCTTACATTATTTAACATATAAAATATATTTTTAGTAATAGTACTTATAGGTTTTAAATCAATATAATCAATGTTTGATGGTATAAATACTATATTTTTAAAATCTTTATCATATAATATTCCTTCATATGATGAAAAATTTGGATTATCTTTATTTACATTAATTTTCTTTAGATATGGAGCCTTTTGATTAAATTCTATATTGTTAATATTTTTACTTAAATTTACTTCCTCGACATTATTATTTAAAGCCCCTAAACAAAATGTAGTTATATCCATACCTAAAATACTATCTTCAATATTAACTACTTTTTCATCGCCTTTTATTTTTACTAAAGCTACTCCATTGTAATATGAATATACATATAAATCATCTTCAAATAAATCTGTATTAATATAATATGGTGTATAGTAATTTTTTGTATAATTTATATCATATTCACTTACATCATATATCATCCTATTATTAGTAGGGTCTGCCAAATACCAGCTTTTATCTATTTGAGTTAAACACCATGCATGTGCTCCAAAATATGTATCACCTTGTAATATTATTGTAGGCACTTTTGCTATTTGCATCATTGTAGCATATAAATTTGAATATCCCTGACAAACAGCTTTTTTATTTATAAATACTTGATATGGGTCATTGTTTGCATTTTGATATTTAATATTAGAGCTTACCCATTTAAATATTGTCTCCATCTTTTCTTTATCTGTTTTACAGTATTGTATTAATTCTAATGTAAAATCCTTAATCTCATTATATTCTACTTGAGTAATATTTATATTTTGCAAATAATTAATATTTTCAATATCCGATTTTTCTAACATATCTAAAAGGACACTATTACTTTCTCTAGCAAAAACTTTAAAAGTAATTCCAGATAATATAATTAATATTAAGAATGCTCCTATATGTTTTTTCATAAATAAACCTCCTTAAAAAAATAATACTACCATTATAGTAGTATTATTTAATTGGTTCTGCTTTTACATCTACGTATCTATCAATTACAAACTCTTTTACTCTCCTTTTTGTTACAAGAGCCATAAAATTAGTATCGTAATTGTATAAATATACTCCCATTTCTTTATTTATTTTATAAAAAACTGTATTATCTACGTTTTGTAAAATTTCTATAGATGCTGATATTATTTTCTTATTCTCATTTGTTTTTAAATCATAAGCCCATAATGTATCCTCATCTTCAGAATTTATATAATATAGCTTGTCCTCTTTTACAAACATATATTTTTTTCCGTTTACTTCTTTTATTTCACCGCGATTATTAACACCTTTAATATCCGCAACTTTTGCTAAGTTATTTCCGTTTGTTTCAACTTTATATATTTTGTCATTATCACTTGAATTTACAAAATATATTATATTATCATTTAATATTGCATATGATACTCTTTGATCATTTGAAATTTTCTTTTTTCCATCTCCTGAGTAATTAAAACTATATATAGCTCTATCAGACATAGTATGTGTTATTCCAAAAACATTTGTATCATCTGCTAATATTTGCTTTACATTTGTAAGATCAAATTCTTTTATACTCGCATCATTTAAATTATATGATTTTAATTTTTCTGCATCTCCTGCAGTATAAAAGATATAATCTTTTCCAACTACGAATTTTTTAACATTGTCTGCAACTAATTCTTCAACATTATATCCATCTTTTGATATTTTACAAATTGTTCCTTCTTTAATAGCATATATATATTGTTCTTGAACACTAATTTGCTGTAGTCCACTAGATGGCAATATATTTTCTTCTTTTTCTCCAGAAGATAAAATTTTACTTACTGAATATACAGGATCATATGTATATCCTTCTGTTACGAAATAAATATTATATACTGATTGTCCATTTACTTCATCACCAGCTGTATATTTGAAACTATTATATCTTCTATATATAACAACTTGTATTACTACATAGATTGCTAAAGCCATGAAACTAGCCATTAAAATGTATGTTATCTTACTTCTTTTTCTAAGAAGTCTAGAATTTTTTCTTTTTCTTTTTAGGTACTCTTTTCTAGAGATTTGCTCACCCATATCAAATTGCAATCTCTGCAAAGTCTCCGACCTCCTTTATATGGCATAGGGGAAAATTATATAACATTATATTTTTTTTGTAAATAATTTTCGACTAAATTATACAAAAAAGTACATACTAAATAAGTATGCACTTTTTAAATTATTATCTAGGCATTTCAACATTTGAAACTAATTTTGCATGTACAACAATTCTTCTTTTTGCATCAGATGTACATGTTGATAAAGTTATAATTGTATCATCTATTCCAACACTTTGATTATAGTTTCTTACACTTCTTGAAACCATTGCATTTAAATACGTATTATACTGCTCATCATTTGCAAAATTTGTTGTTAAATAATAGTTTTCTGGATCATATACATATGAAGAAAATACTTTATATGTTAACAATCTATAATCTTTTCTATATATATTAATTTCTACATCTGTTCCAAGTGAACCATTATATATATTTGCTAAATCTGCAAACATTAATCCACTTACTATGTTATGTCCATATATAACTGTATTTTTATCTGTAAAATCTGGTGCATTTCTATAATCTAAAAATGGCCATCCAAATTCATTCCATGTAAGATCAAGTGAATGTCTTAAATATTTATTGTTATCATCTGCTTGAACTAAAGCATAGCTTACACTTGTTTTTGGAATTCTAATCCAACCTACAATATCTTGATTATATGCAAGTAATGATTCAAAATTTAATCCAAATTCAGCACCAGGATCTTCATCTTCTTTTATATCTGAAACACCTGCTATTTTGTTTATATCATTAATTACTCCATTACTATTTATGTTGTTAATCACCCATCCATACAACTTACTACCTGAATATATAAGTCCTGCAACACACACAATTAGGATTACTAATGATATAACATTATCAAGTATTTTTTTCTTCTTTTTTCCTTTTTTATTTATATTTTTATCAGCAGAATCATTACCTACATCTACTGTTTTATCTACTTTTTCTAGGTCTTTGTCATCCATATATTTCTTCCCTCTTTTCACCTATAAAAATTATATAATGAACAAAAAAAAATGTCAACTAATAATATTTTCTAAAATATATTGCAAATCTTTTTTATTTAGTATAATATCTGCCCCTTGCTTTATTAAAAAATTTGAAAAATAACTATTTTTTCTAAATATATTTGAAGGTACAACATATATTTCTTTATTATTTTCCAAAAATAAATCTACTAAATTTACAATTTCTTTTTCATATCTTGCTTCAACTATTATTAATATATCTATTATACTTAATAAAAAACTATAATAATATTTTCTATTTGGTAAGATTATTACTTCTTGCATATTTTCAATTTTTTTATCTAAATCACAATATATATTTATAACGTTACTATTTTTCAATTTACTTATTACATTACAGTTACTATTTTTTATTATATTAGAAAAATATATAACAATTTTTTTAGCAAAATCAGTGAAATATTTACTAAAAAAGATATATATATTTTTAGTATTTAAATTTATATTTTTATTTAAAATTATATAAAATGGTATATCCTTCTCTATACTATTATTCTTTAACTTTTTAGGATAATTATCATTTTCATATGTAATTATACTTAAATTATTATCTCTTATCTTTTTATACTTTTCTTTTGCTTTCTCCTTTATATTATCGTCCATCAGTAATTTAATTATACTTTTATCTATATTTAAGCCATAAACTATATTTTCTAATACAATTTTATTTTTTGATATTTCATATAATTTACTTAAACTAATTTTTTTAATAATTTTTTTATAAATCGAAATATCAAATTCATTATTTATATTTGCTATTTCCTGTAACCATAAAAAATATATATTATCTATTTTTGTCATCTCCTCATAAAAGCACAAAAGAAGTATCAAACGATACTTCTTTTATTATTTTAATATTGTCTTGCTGTATATACCATATGTTTTGCTTTCTTTCCACATATAGAACATACATCTTGAAATTTATCTTCTTCAAATGGAATACATCTAATTGTAGTAGAATTTTCTTCTTTTATCTTATCTTCACATTCTCTACTTCCACACCACATAATCTTTGCAAAACCTTCTCTTTTGCTAAATAAATCTTTATATTCTTCAAAATTATGTGCAGTAAATGTACGATTTTTAACATTTTCTTGTGCTGCTTTATACATATTATCTTGTATATCTTTCATTAGATTTTCTAATTTTTCATCTAATGAATCTAAAGATACTGTTTCTTTTTCTAATGTATCTCTTCTAAATACTATACATTCATTATTTGCAATATCTTTTGGTCCAATTTCTATTCTTACTGGTACTCCTCTTAATTCCCAATAATTAAATTTAAATCCAGGACTTACTTCTTCTCTACTATCTAATTCAACACTATATTTTGATGATAATTTATTTTTTAATTCTTCTACTTTTTCTAATACTCCTTCTTTTTGTTGAGCTATTGGTACTATTACAACTTGAATTGGAGCTATTTTTGGAGGAAGTTTTAATCCTCTATTATCTCCATGTACCATTATAAGTCCACCTATTACACGTGTTGTCATACCCCAAGATGTTTGATAAGCATATTCTAATTTTCCCTCTTTATTTTGAAACTTTATATCAAATGCTTTGGCAAAATGATTTCCAAAATAATGAGATGTTCCAGATTGCAATGCTTTACCATCATGCATCATAGCTTCAACAGTATATGTAGCTTCAGCTCCAGCAAATTTTTCTTTTTCAGATTTTTGTCCCATTATTACTGGTATTGCTAAATAATCTTTTAAAAAGTCAGCATATACTTTGTGCATTGTTAAAGTTTCTTCTATCGCTTCTTTTTCAGTAGCATGAATTGTATGTCCTTCTTGCCATAAAAACTCTGCTGTTCTTAAAAATGGTCTTGTTGTTTTCTCCCATCTTACAACATTTGCCCATTGATTATATTTATATGGTAAATCTCTATATGAATTTAACCATTTTGCATACATAGTACAAATTATAGTTTCAGATGTAGGTCTTATACATAATCTTTCTTGTAATTCATTTTCACCACCTTGAGTTACCCAAGCAACCTCTGGTGCAAAACCTTCTACATGTTCTTTTTCTTTATTTAATAATGATTCTGGTATTAAAAGTGGAAAATACAAATTTTTATGACCTAATTCTTTAAATTTAGTATCTAATACTTTTTGTATGTTTTCCCAGATAGAATATCCATATGGTCTGATAACCATAAAGCCTTTTACAGGTGCATAATCTACTAATTCTGCTTTTAAAACAATATCTGTATACCATTTAGCAAAATCATCTTCCATTTTAGTTAAATCTTTTACAAATTCTTTATTATCCATTACATCAAATCCTTCCAATTATATATTTTCAAGACTTATTCTTCCTATTTTACCTGATTTAAGCTCATCTAAAAATACCTTTGATGCTTTTAGCATATCTACATTTCCACCAGATATTAAACATCCTCTTTTTCTGCCTAACAGCTCTAGTATATCATAATAATCTAAAGAGTCAATATCTTCTTCATTTATTTTATATTTATCTAAAAACATATTTTTGTACTTGTCATTTTTTAATAACATTTCTATTCCTAGACAAGCAATAGATTCTAAGTCTAATATTTCTTGCTTAATATTTCCTGTTAATGCAAGTTTTTCACCTGCATTATTTTCATCTAATTTCGGCCACAAAAGGCCGGGTGTATCAAGCAAATCTATATTATCTTGTACTCTAATCCACTGGTTTTTTACAGTAACACCAGGTTTATTAGAAACATTAGCGGAATTCTTCTTTGCTATTTTATTTATTATAGTAGATTTCCCAACATTTGGTATTCCTGCTATAAGTACTCTATATATTGGTTTATATTCTATATTTAATTTTTCAATTTTCTCTTTATATGCTATTTCACCTTTTTTTACAATCTCAGATACAATGCTTTTTATATCTTGTGGTACTTCAGAATTAACAGATATACAAGATATATCTTTACTTTTAAAATAATTAATCCAATTTTTAGTTACCTCATCATCTGCCAAATCTGATTTATTAAGTACGATAATTCTTTGTTTATCTTTGGCAAGTTCATCTATTATTGGATTTCTACTAGAAAGTGGTATTCTTGCATCAAGTACTTCGACTACTATATCTATTAATTTAATAACACTTTTTATATCATTTTGTGCCTTAACCATATGTCCTGGATACCAAACCACAGAAATTTTAGAATTATTCTTGTTATTATCCAAGTTTTCATTTTTCTTGTTATTTTTTTTACTTGCCAATTTAATCACCTACTTCTTTATTTTTTGACTTATATATTTTTATAGGTCAATTTTTTTTATTTTTTTGACTTATAGATTTTTATAGGTCAAATTTTTTTATTTTTTTGACTTATAAACTTTTGTAACTTAATTTCAAAAATTATTTAAATAATTCAATATATTTATCAAAAGTAAAAACTTGATTTCTTGAATATCCTGTTTTCTCAGTAATTACATCTTTATCAAGTAATATATTGATTATATTCTTAATCGTGCCTGATTTAATTCCTGTTTTTTGAATTAAATAATTTCTATTAACTGTTGGTTCATTATATAAAACCTCTATAACTTTTTTTAAATTTTCAGTTTTTGCTGGCAATTTCATAATTAAATCATTAATTTCATTTGTAAATTTAATGACTCTTTCAAATTTTACTCTTGCTGTTTTAGCTGTTTCTATTGTTGCTTCTAGGAAAAATTTTATCCAAGAAATCATATCATTATTAGTCCTTACTCTACTTAAGAAATCGTAATAGGCCTCTTTATTTTTTTCAATATAATCTGATATATAAAAACAAGGCTTATTTATTATTCCCTTACTTAATAAATAAATTGGAATTAAAATTCTTCCAGTTCTTCCATTTCCATCTAAAAATGGATGTATTGATTCGAACTGATAGTGAATCATTGCAATTTTTATTAATTCAGGCACATTTATATTATCATTATTTATAAATTTTTCTAAATCACTAAGACAATTTCCTACTTCGCTTG
This sequence comes from uncultured Clostridia bacterium, assembly GCA_947627255.1. Classification (GTDB taxonomy): domain Bacteria; phylum Bacillota; class Clostridia; order TANB77; family CAG-465; genus CAG-465. The sequence goes on from CANQVI010000019.1 coordinate 15,654, forward strand.
GTATTGGTGGTACATACACTGCATTATCTGGTCTTGTACCACCAATCCAATTTTGGGAAGTTCTATATTCTCCTGGATTTTTATGCTTTCCTCTAACATCTTTTAATAAAATTGCATGTATTTCTTTTATCAGTCTTGTGCATACAGGTAATTCTTTTATTCTTTCAATTCCGTAGTTCATAGCTTCTACATAATTTTGAACTTCTTGCCAATCATCTCTTTTTTCAGGATTAACATCCAACTTTTCTAGTAAATCCTCATCAATTGTAGTTCTAGTTCCTTCAATTCTGCTAGATTTATTAGCCTCAACTTTTACATGCATTTTTATATAAATATCTATATTTGGAATCTGTTCAGCAAAACCGTTTAATGCTCCAAGTTGCAAACTAGCTTCAGATAATAATTTATTAAGTTCGCTATCATTCCATATCCATTCATCATTTATTTTACTTGGCATAAATGCTTTATAATCATTTATTTTTAGATAACTTCCTGATTGATATTCTTCTAACTTTTGCATCAATTATCCCTCCTGTCTATCAAATATATTTTCAATAACTCTAGTAAATACTTTTATGAATTAATTGTAATTAATAATTCACCTACTTCTTTATACTATTTTATCATTTCCAATTAATCTTCTCATATTATTAATATAAAATTCATGTGTTTCTTTTCCATTGCAACTCATACAATAATCTTTTAAAACATATACTTCATAATTCTGTTCAAATAAATCTAATGCTGTTTTTTGAACACAAGCATCTGTATCAAATCCACATAAATATATTTTATCTATATTATTTTCTTTTATATATTGCTTCAATTCATCATTTAGGGCAGTATATACTCTTTTATTAAATACTTTATAATTTTTAGTATCTAACATTATTTCTTGCTGTTCTTTTGTCATACATCCTTTATAATTTAATTTATTGTACCAAATACTATTTATATCATTAATAAATCTTGTAAATGCAATCAAATCATATTTTTCAGAATTAATTAATTTTTTTATATTATCTAATGTATTAAGAGTATTTTCATTAACAAAATCTCTTTGGACATCAATTACTAATAATAATTTTTTCATTTTTATTTTCCTCTTATTTTACCCATTCATCTTTTAATAGTCCTGTTATGTACTCATCTTCAAGTTTTCCAGTTGCTTTAGATATAAATCTCTTTCTTCTTATTCCTTCATCTTTATATCCAAATCTTAATTGCATTTTATGTGACTTTTCATTTTCTTTAAAATATCCATTTTCTAATCTTCTTAGTCCAAGTACTTCAAAAGCATATTTAATTCTAGCTCCAAACGCTTCACTTCCATAACCATTTTTTTGATATTTTTCATTTAACCAAATTCCACCACCAGCAGTTCCATTGGATAAATCGATATTTGCTATTTGTGTACCTCCAATAACTTTGTTTTCTTTTTTTAAAACTATTGCAAAGTTATACAGATTATTTTCTACTGTATTTTTAATATATTCTTTTGCATCATCTTTAGTATATGGATAAGGTACGCCTGCTAGCCATTTACTAACATTTATATTGTTTAATCCTTCTACCATATCATCTATATCGTTCATATTCCATTGCCTTAATATTAGTCTATCTGTTTCTATCATAATATTTTTATTCATAATATATCTCCTGGTATGAAATAATAAAAATGTAAAAAATTTTATTTTACATTTTCATCTATCCAATTTAAAATTTCTTTACTTGCATTTTTTATTTCACAACTTGAAATTTCAGCAACATCATAATCATGTATTTTCTTTATTTCATTTTCTATTTGAGTAAATTTACTTTCTTTAGTTCTAAATTCTATTTTATATTCATCACATTCTTCAAGCTCATTATTCCACCAATATTTAGAATGTACTTTAAATACTTGAGTTCCTGCTACTAGCCTTTTTTCTAGTAATACATTGATTATTTTATCTGCTATTTTTTTATCATTGCATAATGTTGTTAATATTATATATTTATCCATTTTTCTCCTATAATTATTCTACAAAATAATTCTCTCGTATTATATCATACAAAAGGTAAAACTGCAAATTAAGTTTAGTTATTATGTTTTATAATATATAAATAAAGAAGGATTTATATAATCCTTCCATTATTTACTGTATTTTTTTATAAACATTCTTCAGAAAATTTAATTATTAAATAACCATCTACCATTTTTATAGAATCTTTTTCAGGATAACATGGCATACTCTTTATTTCTTCTTTTTCAGATAATTCCTTTGCAATAGGTGATCTAGTTTTATTAGCATCAACAATATTAATAGGATAACCCATATAATATTTAATAAATCTATAATATGTTCTGTTATAAGTTGTAGCATATGTATAGTGTTGTCCTACAGCATCATAATCTAAATTTTCTTTTTTTACTTCTAATGGTCCCTTACTCAATTCACCTATGATAACAACAGGAGTTTCTCCAAGTTTATAACCTTCAACATCTTCTACTCTACTAATAACACGATTCATTGTGCTAATAGTAGCATCAAATTCTATTTTCTTTTTTTCATAAACCTGATTTGAATATAAAACATTTAAGCAAATAATTATTCCTAAAGAAGCATATGTAATTCTGCTTAAAACTTTTTTATTATTTTTTAATGTTAACCAAATTATATAAACATAAGTAAGATTAACAGCAAAAGTCATTAATTCATGTATAGTTCCACTTGACATGAAACAAGTTATATTTAATGCAAAAGGTAAAACTAAACATAATAACACAATTAACAATATATTTATCTTTTTTACTTTATTTTCTTTAATAACTTTTATTCCACTATATATGGCTATTAAGCTGATTAGTACCTTTAAGCATACAGCTAATATTTTATGAGATGAGCTTGAAATTAAGAAAAAGTAAAAATAGCTCAAATATGTTTTTATTAAGCATTTAATTAGTGAAGATATATCAGAAAAATTCATAGCTTTATTAACACTATTATACTTATCAATAGTATCAATAGTATTAATATTAGTTACTAATAAAACTATTTTATTACAAACAAGATAAATTACTAATGCACAAACAACAAAAAGTACAAATATAACACCTTCTTTAAATACTTCTTTTGCCTCTTTATTATGAATTAAATCTATTATTAATAATCCAATATATATACCTAAAACAACACTTAAATATGCAGGGTATATTGCAAAACTTATAATTAATAACAAAATAGATATAAATGATAATTTGTTTTTTTGTCTGATAAAGTATGTAGCTAAAACACTTAAAAGCAAACTAAATAAATACATATCTGAATAATTAATGTATGTTGCATTAAGAAGTGTTATAGTAGAACATGTACAAAATAATATAGAAATTAAGCAAATTGATTTTTTATCTTCTAAAGAAAAGATTTTACAAATAAAGTAATTTATAAAAATCATGAAAATAGTTGATAATATTCCAATAACTAGAGGTGGATAATATTCCCCCCTGATAGCATTCCATACTGGAATTAAAAATCTACCAATTTCTAATGAATCTTCATAATATCCGCTATGAAAAATACTTAAAGAGTCATGTGAATAAAAAATATTAAAATAGCAAAATCCATGTGCAATAAGCATAAAAATTACAGTAACTATAGCTACACATTTTAATAACTTAGTATCTATCTTTTTTAGTATTTTGCTCATATTCTTCCTCCAATTCTAAATAACATATATCAATACAAATAGCGATATAACATAAATTAAACCTAATCCAATTAAAGCCTTATCATTTAAAATTACTTCGATTGGATCACCATCACTATTGCTTTCAACGTCCATTGAATATTTCATTGCAATAAGCATTACAAGAGGTACAGTCCATATTAATAAGTTATTGCTTTTTTCAACTATATTTAAATCTACTGTCCAAAGCGAATAAAAAACAATAGCTACTGCTAAAAACATATACATATTTTTATCTAAAAATTCTTTTGAATAATACTCTAATACTTTTCTTGAATTGCTACCATTTTTTTCAATTTCATTTCTTCTTTTTCCTAAACTTAAATAAAAAGATATAGTAAGAATTGTTAAGATAAGCCAATTAGACAAAGTAATATTTAATAGACTTCCACCAAATAGAACTCTTATAACAAATCCAGATACTAATATAGCAATATCTAATAAAGGAATATTTTTTAAGCCAAAGCTATACCCTAAATTTAAGCCAAAATAAACTAAGACTAAAATTACAGAATATATTGGCATATTACTTATAAATATTAATGCTCCAGCAATAATAAATAATAAAATACAATAAATAATTGCATTTTTAACTGGTATTTTTCCAGAAGCAATTGGTCTTTTACATTTTTTAGGATGCTTTGCATCCTTATCTTTATCATTAATATCATTTATAATATATATACTACTTGCAATTAATGTAAAAACAATAAAACCAATAAATGTAGTTTTTATATTATATAAATTAAAAAAATTTCCACTAAACAATAATGGCAAAAAAATCAAAAAATTTTTAATTGCATGTTTAGGTCTTATCAACTTAATATATTCAGTCATATTTTATCTCCTATTTTCCATAAAATTTACTTATAAATTATATCATACAACACTTTATAAGTCAATTAATTTTTAAGTTTAAATATACATAACATTTTATTTTTCATCATTTATAACTTTTATTTGAATTCCTACTACTCCATATTTTTGTTGTTCTTCTTGTGAATAATATAATTCCATGTCTTTATATGATGCTATTTCATCATCCAGATATCCTAAAAGCTTTTTATCTATATTTTTATATAATTCTTTAAAACTAGGATATTTATATATCTTTTCAATTTTTGTTAAAATTTTTTCTGAAGTTTCTCTATTATTAAACTCTATAAAATCATTTTCTTTTAATGCTTGTCTTTTTTCATCATATAACCTAAGCTCGATTTTTTTAGTACCATTTTTTATACTATTAAAAGGCTTGTTATTTAAATTCATTGTATGCTTTGCCATAATTTCCTCCAATTTATTTATCTTTATTATTTATAATTGAAAACATATACATATCATGATAACCATCTTTTAATATAATGTAATTTCTAAGTATTCCTTCACATTGCATACCGCATTTTTCCATTACTCTTTTAGATGCGATATTTTTAGTAACGCATCCACCTTGAAATCTATTTACCTTTAATTCATTTAAACAAAAATCTCTAACTTTTGCTAATGCTTCTGTCATATAACCATTGTTAGTATAACGATTATCTATAACATAATTAAATTCAACAGTTTCATTAATTTCTTCTACTCTAAGATTAATAGAGCCTATAATTTTATTAGTATCTTTTAAAACAATTAGCCAATTATAATAACTTAAATCGTTATATTTTTCGCTTACTCTATTTAAAGACTTTCTTTCTTCATCAAGAGTTCTTTTTTCTTTATTTCTATAATATAGAAATTCTGGCTGATTTATAAAGCCTAAATAAATTTCTTCTGCATCACTTTCGTTTAGTCTTCTTAAAATTAATCTATCTGATTCTATAATTTTTGTACCTAAGTGTATCATTTAATTCTCCTTAATATTTTTAAATTTTATTATTGCAACTATTGCAGATACAATTTCTAATATATTACCTACTATGCTTACATATGCACCCACGCTATAATTGTAGTAAATCCAAATAATTCCAGCTATTAAAAATACAATTCTAATCCATTTTGAATCTTTCATCCATGAAGAAATTGTATACAGCAATGTAAGTATTACAGGAATTAAAGATAAATAATTATCATAAGTAAATATTGCAAATAAAATAATTAGAATTAAAAACATAAATAGCCAAATTATAGATATATCTTTATTTTGCTTTCTTTTCTCATAAAAAACAAAGCATCTAACAGCAGAAGTAAAGTTCATAGTGGCAGCTATATAAGTTCCAAGTATCACATACTGAATTATATACATTATATTTGCTAATATTTGAGAAAATAGTATTTTATACTGTTCTTTTTTCTGAATACTTGTAACCCAGAAAAAAATAGCAAAAACTCCAGCAATTTGTGCTAAAATATTCAATACCTTCACCTCTTTAATCTTCTATTATATATTCCCATCCTGGTTGCCAATTACCACTTTTTCTCCAATCATTTTTTATAGCATCTTCCCAACTATATCCATTTACAATAACTTCTAAAGCAAGTTGCGGTGCTCTATGTGCAACAATTCCAATAGTTTTTCCTCTATAATTTTTCTTAATATCCTCTACAAAATCTCTTACTCGTCTTTCAACATCTTTAAGGCTTTCTCCACCTTCAAATTGCTTTTGTATATGTTCTTCATAGACTACCAAACTTTTATGTTTGCCATCTAGTATTCCATAATTACATTCTCTTAATCTTTTATCTGTAATCTTATTATATCCTTCAAAAGCTATGTTGGAAGATTCTACTGCTCTTTTTAAATCTGATGTAAATATAACATCAAACTTTATATTTTTTTCCTTTATTGTTTTACCTAAATTTTTAGCTTGTTCTTTTCCTAAATCATTAAGCATTGCTTCTTTCCAACCACTACACAATTTTTGTGTATTATCTGTAGTTGTTCCATGAACAAAATAAATAATTTTTGTTTTCATAATATCACTCCTAACTGGCAATATATATTTAAACTCCCAGTAATTAAATAGTTAATACACTGGGAGCTTACTATATATACTGCTAATATTATTGTTCAATTTGTTCTTTAGTTTTAGCAGCTTTACCTACTCTATCTCTTAAGTAGTATAATTTAGCACGTCTAACTTTACCAACTCTTTTAACTTCTATTTTAGCAATTTTTGGTGAATGAGTTGGGAATGTTTTTTCAACACCTACACCATAAGATATTTTTCTTACAGTAAATGTTTCATTTAAACCACTATTTTGACGTTTTATAACAGTTCCTGTAAATACTTGTATTCTTTCTTTGTTTCCTTCTTTTATTTTTAAATGAACGTCTACAGTATCACCTACTTTGAAAGGTACAACGTCTTCTTTTTTATATTCGTTTTCTATTGCATTGATTATATCCATTATTCTATTTCCCTCCCTTTTTATGGAATTAATTTTAATTTTTATCTATAAGATCAGGTCTAAACTTTTTAGTAATTCTAATAGATTCTTCTTTTCTATATTCTGCTATATTTTTATGATGTCCAGACAATAATATATCTGGTACTTTTCTACCACGAAAGTCATATGGCTTTGTGTATTGTGGATATTCAAGTAAATTACTTGTATGAGATTCTTCTAATAATGATTCTTCACTAATAGCTCCAGGTAATAATCTTATGACGCTATCCATAAAGACTTGACACGCAAGTTCACCACCTGTTAATACATAATCTCCTATTGATATTTCTTTTACATTATATTCTTCTATTATTCTTTCATCTATTCCTTCATAATGCCCACATATTATTATATAGTTGTATTTTTTAGATGAAAATTCTTTAGATAAATTATAATTTAAAACTTTTCCTCTTGGAGACATATATATTATTTCAAAATCATTACTATCATTTTTTAATTTTTCAATAGAATAATCTATTGCTTTACTTAATGGTTCTGCTGATATTATCATACCACTACCACCACCATATGGTGGAAAATCTACTCTGTTATGTTTGTCACTAGTAAATTCCCTAATATCTATAACTTCAATAGATACAATTTCTTTATCTATTGCTCTTTTAATAATACTAGTGTTTACGAAAGCATCAAACATTTCTTTAAAAAGTGTTAACACAATAAATTTCATACTATATTAATCCTTCCATTACTTCAACATAGATTTTTCTTGCTTTTATATCCACTTTTTTCACAACCTGTTTTATAGCAGGTAAATATACTTTTTTATTATCTAAAGTTTTTACCTCATATACATCATTTGCACCAGTATTAAAGATATATTCAATATTTCCAATTACTTCATTATTTTTTAAATCTATAACTTCAATACCAATTAAATCTTTAATATAGTAACTATCTTCTTCTAATGTATCTAAATCATCTTCTGAAATATATACATATTTATTTCTAAGTTCTTCTGCTTTTTGAACATTATCAATTCCTGATATTTTTGCAAGAAGCATTCCTTTTTGAACTCTGCAACTTGTTTTATATTCTCCATGTTGCATATTTTCATCTAAATATATATTTTTAAGTTTTTTAGCTAATTTATTTACATCATCTGTATATGGATAAATTTTAACTTCACCTTTTATACCATGTACATTTACTATCTGTCCAATTAAAACACTTGACATATATTAAGCGTTCTCCTTTGTTTCTTCAACATCGACAGAAACTTTCTTTGATTCTTTTGCAGCATATGCGTAGATAATTTCTCTTATTGAGCGAATTATTCTTCCCTCTTTGCCTATTATTCTACCCATATCTTCTTTTGCTACTTTTAGTTTTAAAGTTATTTTTCCTTCGTTTTCTACTTCAGAAATTTCAACTTTATCTGGATAAGCAACAAGATTTTTTACTATGTATTCTAATAACTCTTTATACATTATTCTTGTCCTCCTATATTTCTAATCCTGCTTTTTTAATAAGAGCCATAGCAGTATCAGTTGGTTTAGCTCCTTTTTTAATCCATTCTGCTACTTTTTCAGTATCAACTTTTAATTCTGCTGGTTCAGTCATTGGATTGTATGTTCCTACTTTCTCAATAAATCTTCCATCAGCTGGATATCTAGAATCAGCAACTACTATTGTATAGTATGGGGCTTTTTTTGCACCATCTCTTCTTAATCTAATCTTTACCATTAAGTTTCACCTCCTTACAGTGAATTATTATAATTTTTTACTTAAATAAATTGTTCATGCCTGGTATTTTAGGATATTTTCCATTACCATTCATCATAGACTTCATCATTTTTTGCATTTGTGAAAATTGGTCTATAAATCTATTTATGTCTTGAACTTTATTGCCACTTCCTTTTGCAATTCTTTGACGTCTAGAAGCATTTAAAATCTTAGGATTTCTTCTTTCTTCTTTTGTCATTGAAGTTATAATTGCGTCAATTCTAAGTAGCTGTTTTTCATCTATATCTACGTCCTTGATTTCTTTAGGAATTCCAGGAATCATAGCAAGTATTTGTTTAAATGAGCCCATTTTTCTTATTTTCTTCATCTGATTTAAATAGTCGTCTAATGTAAACTCATTTTTTCTTATTTTCTTTTCTAATTCTATAGCCTCTTCTTCTTCATATGCTTCTTCTGCTTTATCTATAATAGATAGAACATCGCCCATACCTAAAATACGTGATGCAATTCTGTCAGGATAAAAAGGCTCTAAATCGCTTAATTTTTCTCCAACAGATGCAAATTTAATTGGCTTTTTGGTAATGCTTTTTACAGAAAGTGCAGCACCACCTCTTGAATCAGAATCCAATTTTGACATTGTTATTGAGTCAATTCCAAGTTTTTCATTAAAAGTTTGTGCAACATTTACTGCTTCTTGTCCAACCATTGAATCAATTACAAGCATAATTTCATGTGGCCTAATTGTATTTTTTAATTCTACAAGCTCATTCATTAAAGTTTCATCAATTTGTAATCTACCAGCTGTATCTATAAGTACAACATTGCAAAGTTTTGATTTAGCAACTTTAATACCATTTTTAGCAATAGCCACAACATCTTTATTATCTTCCTCGCTATAAACATCTACATTTAAACTTTTTCCTAGAGTTTGTAATTGTTTTATAGCTGCAGGTCTATAAACATCACAAGCTACCATTAAAGGTTTCTTGCCTTGTTTTCTTAAATAATTACTAAGTTTTCCACAAAGTGTTGTTTTACCACTACCTTGAAGTCCAACTAACATTATAATTGTTGGTGGATTTGAAGAAAAGTTTAGTCCTGAATTTGTATCTCCTAAAAGTTCTGTTAACTCATCTCTAACAATTTTTACTACTTGTTGTCCTGGTGTTAAAGACTTCATAACATCTTCACCAAGTGCTTTTTGCTCGATAGATGCAACAAAATCTTTAACTACTTTATAGTTAACATCTGCTTCAAGAAGGGCTAATTTAACTTCTCTTAGCATTTCTTTTAGTTCTTTTTCTGAAATTCTTGTTTGACCTTTTATTTTCTTCATTACATTTTGTAACTTATCTGAAAGACTATCAAACATTATATATCATCCTCGCTTTTTAAAAGTCTCTTTAGTTGTTGTCTTTTTTTATTTAAATCTTCACTATCACATAGATTATATGCTTTTTTCATTTTAACAAGCAAATCAAGAGTATGAGTAACATTTTCAAAATTTTTTAAAGTTACTTCGCTAGATTTTATACTATCTCTTACAGCTTGATAAGAAATATTTTTGTTTTCTGCAATTTCTCTTAATGATAAATTGTATAAGTAATATTCTTCAAATATTTCTTGTTGTTTTTTAGTTAATAATTTACCATATATATCATATAACATAGTAAACTCAACATTTTCATCCATATAATCACCCATAAAAAATGTGTAAAGTTTAAAAACTTTACACTTATTATACACGCGTATATTAATTTTGTCAACAATTATATTAAATAAAGTTCAAAAAAGTAGACTTTTTATATTGATTTTACTTCAAATCATTAACTAACTTTTTAAAGTAATCTCCTCTTACCATAAAGTTTTTATATAAGTCAAAAGAGGCACTAGCTGGAGACATTGCTACTATATCACCTTTTTGAGCATTATTATTTGCATATTCAACTGCATCTTTTAAATTATCAAACTCAACGATAGGCATTGTTTCAATATTTCTTTTTTTAGCT
>CANQVI010000020.1 GCA_947627255.1 uncultured Clostridia bacterium
CTTTCAAATTTACTTTTATTTTCTTTAAAGAAATTATAATATATCTTCATATTTTCTAATTCATACCAATTTTTTGTTTTAACGGGTAGTGAATCTAAATCATATATTTTAGCATCTGGTATAGATAATAAAAATGGAGAATGTGTTGCTATTATAAATTGACATTTAAAAAATCGAGTTAATTCTGATATTAACTGTATAAGTTCAATTTGAAATTTAGGTGATAAACTATTTTCTGGCTCATCTAATAAATATAAACCATTTTCTTTTAACTCATTATCAAAAAATTCTAATGATGTTTGTCCATTAGAAAATTCTCTTTCATTTTCTTCTATTCTGCTTTTTATAAATTTACTTCTTGATGTATTCCTAGCTTCAACTGAAATACGCAAATCATTTAAAGAAGAATAGTTAACAGGATTATATTTATACTGCATATATTGTTTTTCTAATTCTTCTCTTTGATTATTCTTTTCTTTATTTTCTATTCGTTTAGATAAAATATTTTCAAATATGTCTTCACTAAAAATAATTTTACTTACTGAAGGAATATCATTTTCTAAATAATATTTACAATTATTTATATACTTATTAAAATACTCAGATTTAAGTAATGGATTTTTTCGATTAATTACTTCTTCATCCTTATTAATAGTCTCAGTTATAATATTAAGTAAAGTTGATTTTCCCGAACCATTATCACCATAAAAAATTGTAATTGGGTCAAATTCTACGTCGTAAAGTCTTTTTTCTAAAAAGATGTGATAAGGATATCCACTCCATTCTTCATCATCAAGTAATTCAAATTTTTTTAGATATATCATTTTTATCCACTCCTATTATACTTATACCAGAAAACTAATGTTCTTTCAATAAAAAAGCAATAAAAAATACCATTCTTTTCAGAATGGTATTTATGTCATTGGTGGGAATGACCGGAATCGAACCGGTACGGGATTTGACTCCCGCAGGATTTTAAGTCCTGTGCGTCTGCCAGTTCCGCCACACTCCCGCTTGAACAGTTTTTATTTTAACATTTTTGAAAATAAATGTCAATACTTTTTTGTTATAAATATTGTTTCTTTGCTAAAAAATTTAAATGTCCCACTTTATTATATAAAGGTTCAAATGTTTCTTTAGTCGAACAATATTTATCTACCATTGTAACTACAATACTTTCTTTGTATTTTGGAATGTGTCTAAATGTAAGTGGCCACATATGTTTTAAAATAATATCTTTTTCTATTTCATTTAAAGTAAAATATTTTGCTGCATTATCTAGTGCTTTTTGGGGATGAGTAAAACCATGCTTTTCAAAAAAAGGAGTTTTCTCATGATTTAAGTGCCAGTCATATAAAAACAAGTCATGTAATAAAGCTGCTCTTGCAGTAGACTTGGCATCAAGATTTAATTTTTTTGCTATTTTATAACTTAAATATGAAACACATGCGCAATGATCAAAGCAAGTAGTATTTCCATGTTGAATGTATTGTTTCATAGATAGTACAATAGGATTATTTATTAATTCTTTTATATAATCATTATATTCTTCATCATAACTAGAAATAGTATTATCAGATAAAATCTTAAAGATTTCTTTTTTTTCTTCTATTCTCATAAATACCTCACAAATTAAATTATAGCATATATTATTATAAAAAAGCAAATAATATACATAGAATATTGTGCGCAAAATTCAAAGATGTTATAATAAAAAGGAGAAAATAATGGTTAAAATTTTATTTTATGATACAAAAGAATATGATAGAGAATTATTTGACAAATATAATAAAAAATATAAATTTAAAATTAAATATCTAGAAACTAAGTTAAATAGTGAAACAGCACCACTTGCTAAAGGTTATGATGCTGTATGTATATTTGTAAATGATATGGCAGATAAAGAAACACTTGAAATATTAAGTGATGAAGGTGTAAAATTAGTAGTATTACGATGTGCTGGATATAACAATGTGGATATTAAAAATTTGCCAGATAAATTAAGAGTAGTACGAGTACCTGGATATTCACCATATGCAGTAGCAGAACATGCGGTAGCTTTATTATTAAGTGTAGATAGAAAAATATATAAAGCATATCAAAGAACAAAAAAGTATAATTTTACATTAAATGGTCTTTTAGGTTTTGATATACATGGAAAAACTGTTGGTGTAATTGGTACAGGAAAAATCGGAAGGGCTTTTATAAATATAATGAAAGGATTTGGAACTAATATTTTAGCATATGATATATATAAAGACGAAAAATATGAAAAAGAGTCTGGAATAAAATATGTAGAACTAGATGAGTTGTATGAAAAGTCAGATATAATTTCTTTACATTGTCCTTTGACTGCAGATAACAATAATATGATTAATAAAGAGGCAATAGCTAAGATGAAAGATGGAGTAGTAATTATTAATACAAGTAGAGGAAAATTAATAAATAGTAATGATTTGGTAGAAGAATTAGGAAAGGGAAAAATAGGAGGATTAGGACTAGATGTATTTGACGAGGAAGAAGAGTTCTTTTTAAACGATATGTCCAATTCATATTATAGAAATACAGAATTATCACTTTTACTATCTATGCCCAATGTAGTTATAACCTCACATCAAGCATTTTTTACTAAGGAAGCATTAAGTCAAATTGGAAAGATTAGTATGGAAAATATATATAATTTCTTTAAAACAGGTAAATGCGAAAATTTCGTAAAATAAAAAGTGAATATTAATTCACTTTCTTAATTTTTTATTTGGGTGCTAATAGATTTGTAAGAGCTACACTTCCTATAATCACACCATTTACTATTAACATTACTGTTTGATTATTAATATGTGAAAAGTGCTTTTGAGCATATTCACGTATTTTTCCTACAGTATTTATGGCATTTCTTTTTATATCATTAAAGTCTGTAGCAAACTCATAATCTAATGGTGTATAGGCATATATTACAATTTGTGCTATATTATCACGCATTTCAAATCTATGTGTTAGTTGTACCATATATCATCACCTACAATTATTGTTAGTCAAATTTATATAAATATTCGTTATAAATTAATAAATTTAAAATATATTAATAATACGAGGGGGAGAAAGTTATGAAAAAAATAATATCAAAAGTTTTTTTGTTAATTATTCTATTTAATGCAATAATAGCTAGTAATTTATATGCATTTGAGAATGAACCTGAAATTGTATCACCATATTATGGTGTATATGATATGGATACAATGGAACTATTATATGGAGAAAATCAAAATGAAAAAATATCTATAGCAAGTATTACTAAACTTATGACGGCAATAATAGTGGTAGAAAATGTAAAAGATTTAAATGAAAAAGTTATAGTAGATATGGATACTATAAATAAATATATAGAAGAAGATTATGCAGTAGCAGGAATAGAAGACGGGCAAGAAATGACATATATGGATCTACTTGCAACTATGCTTATACCATCAGGTGCTGATAGTGCTGTATTTCTAGGAAGCATTGTTTTTGATGATATGGATACTTTTATACAGAAAATGAATGAAAAAGCAAAAGAATTAAATATGCATAATACCAGTTTTGCAAATGTTATTGGAATAGATGATGATAATAACTATTCAAGTATAAATGATGTAGCAAGATTATTAAATTGTGCTTTAAAAAATGATGTTATAAAAGAACTTATAACAACAGATGAATATACAACAACTGATGGAAAACTAACTGTTGAAAGTACAATAAAAAATACTTCTAGAAGAAAAAATGTAGAAGTAAAGCATATACTAGGTGGAAAAACTGGAACAACAGGAGATGCAGGAATTTGTCTTGCAAGTTATGCAGAAGATGAAGGAAAAACTATACTATGTGTAACTGCAGGTGCAGATATGTATTCTGTTAGACCATATAACATTATAGATAGTGAAGCTATATATGACTATATATTTGATTTATATTCATATAAAAATGTTGTAAATAAAGGTGATATATTAACAGAAATAAATACTAAATATTTAAAAGAAGATAGTGTAAAGTTTCTTGCAGATAAAGACATATCTAAATATTTAGATAAAGTTAATAAAGAGGATTTAAGAATAATATATAATGGTGAAGAAATTATAACTCCATTTACTAAAGTAGGGGAGAAAATTGGAAAAGTAGATGTATATTATAAAAATGAAAAATTAGATACTATAGATATAGTTTTAGATCATAAAATTAGCTTTAGTTTAGTAAAGTGGCTAAAGGCAAATTATCTAATTGTAGTAGGTGTAGTATTACTAATTTTATTATTAATACTTATAATAAATAGAGTTAAAAAAAGAAAGTCTTAAAAAGGACTTTCTTTATTTTAAGTGTATAGCACCACTTAATGTATTAGTAGTATTATTAAATATATAAACGGTATGTGTATCATTATCTTTTTCATAGAAACAAGATATATTATCTTTATAATTAATTTCTTTTTTATAAATTATACTAACATCAGAAAAAGAGTTCCCTATAACATCATCAGGTAAAGCTTCTGTTGCAATATCTAAAAATGAAAGGTTATTTACATGGTGATTGACATCTAAATCTCTTTTCATAGTAGTATAGTTATAAGTAGCATTTAACTCTGGTAATTTAATTTTATCATTTAATTCACTCTCAAAAAGAGATTTTGTATTGTTACCATATGAATTAATTAACTCATCAGATATTTTTAATATACTATGCTTTACAGCATCAACTAATACCCATTTTGAATCAGCGTAAGCTAAAAGTTCGTCATTTAAGTATAATTCAAAACATCTAATAGAGTATATTTTTTTTGAAAAATATGCCCAAGTTTTTATAGTAACAGTATCGTTATATCTAACTCTTTTATTTACTTTTAATCTCCAATATAAAAGTAGCCATGTAATTCCTGTTTCTTTAATATTATTTATTCCTATTCCAACTTGACTACTAGCAAGATTTGCAGCTTCTTGTAACATTCTAAGTAGTCCTTTATTAGTAATTAAGTAGTCTTGTCCAATATCTGATACACTTACTTTTTGAGTACAAGTAAATACATTTTCCATAAGTACCTCCTATTAAAAAAGAAGCACCTTATAGCCGTATTCTATAAAGTGCAAATTTTGGTGACCCCTACGGGAATCGAACCCATGATTCGACCTTGAGAGGGTCGCGTCTTAACCGCTTGACCAAGGGGCCATCACATTTAGTATTATAGCATAAAAAGTTTTTTAAGTAAAGCTAATTTAAGAAAAATATAAAACAAAAAGCGAAGTAAAAAATACTTCGCAATTTATTATAAAACGTATAAAACCAAAGATAGAAACTGGCAAATTGAACCACCTAAAACAAATAAGTGCCATATCGAATGAAAATACTTTAAATTTTTCTTTTGTAATGCATAAAATATTACACCTAATGTATATGAGATTCCACCAGCAAGTAATAAGTATAAGCCTCCCATTGAGCTTTTTACTTTAAAGAATGTTAAAAGCTCTGGAAGTGCAATTACTACTACCCATCCCATTATAATATATGAAAGAATATTTAATATTTTAAATTTATTTTTTTTGAATATGTATAGTAAAGTACCTAAAATTGCAATAATCCACACTATTGAAAATACTATCCAGCCTTTTTTAGGATTAATGCTACCTATAGTTAAAAGTGAAAATGGTGTATAAGAACCAGCTATTAATAAATAGATTGTGCAATGGTCAAATACTTTTAATACATTTTTTGCTTTTTCATTGCTTATTGAATGATATAGAGTAGACATTGTATATAAAACTATTAAACTTATACCAAAAATTGATGAAGTAATAATTTTTATTGGGCTACCATCAAGTGCGGATATTACAATCATAATTACTAGTCCTGCTATAGAAAGTAAAGCACCAACTCCGTGAGTTACAGAACTAAATATTTCTTCGCCAAGAGTATATAGCTTTTTAGACATTAGCTATTTCTCCTAGATAATATTTTTTCTTTCCTTTACGTATTACAATAAATTTATTTTCTAAAGCTAAACTTTTATCTACTATTAATTCATTATTTGAAATTTTATCTCCGTTTATATATATACTACCAGAGTTTAAAAATTCTCTTGCTTCTCTTTTACTTGAACAAATATTATTGTTTGCTAGAAAATCTACTATATTTTCTTCTTTATTAACAACAATATGATCAACATTTGAGAAAATTTTACCAATTAATTTAGTAGGTATTTTTTTAATATCACCACTAAATAAAGCTCTACTTATTTCTACAGCTTTTTGGTATTCTTCTTCTGAATGAATATCACGAATTACTTCATGTGCTAAGGTTTCTTGTGCAATTCTTTTTTCTGGAGCTTCGTTATGTTGTTTCATTATATCTTCTATTTGTGATTTAGAAAGAAAAGTAAATCTTTTTAAGTATGCTTCCATCATAGAATCTTCTAAGTTATATAAATATTGATATAATTCATATGCAGAAGTTTTTTCTATATCTAACCAAACAGCATTTCCTTCAGATTTTCCCATCTTTTTACCTTGTGAATCTGTTGCAAGTGGTATTGAAAATGCATATACTTCTTCACCAGTCAATTTACGTATTATTTCTATACCAGTTGTTAAATTTCCCCATTGGTCAGAGCCACCTATTTGTAGTGTTACTCCATAGTTATCATGAAGATATTTAAAATCTACACCTTGTATTAGCATATATGAAAACTCAGCATAAGAAATTCCAATTTCTAGTTGTCTTTTTACTAAGTCTTTATTTATCATATAATTAACATTGATATATTTACCATAGTCTCTTAAAAAGTCAATGTAATTAACATTTTTAAACCAATCATAATTGTTAACACATTTTATTCCAAAAAGTCTTTCAACTTGAGCCTTTAATTTTGTAAAGTTATTTTCTATAACTTTAGCATCAGCTTTTTCTCTTTCACCAGTTCCTCTTGGATCTCCAACAAGTCCTGTAGCACCACCTACAAGAAGTATAGGATGATGTCCAGCTTTTTGTAATCTTTTTGCTACTAAGAAAGTAGAATAGTGTCCTATATGTAAACTATCTGCAGTTGGATCTGTGCCAAGATAGAAAGTTAAGTTCCCATTATTTAATTTTTCAATTAAGTCTTCACTACTTATGTCTTTAATTAGACCTCTCCATTTTAGGTCTTCATATACAGTCATTTCTTTTTCCATAGTTATCCCACCTTTTCAATATGTAATTTAGTATACCATATTTGAGTTTAATTTTAAAGTGAAATATATAACAATAATTAAAAAATATAGCAAAAAAAATAATTTTATTGCAAAACCGTCATAAATATAGTAATATATAGCTATAACATTGGGGGACTTGATATGAAAAACGAAAACAAGGAAAAGAAATCATTACTTAAAAATTTTTATCCAGAATATACTTTTGAAAAAGTTGAAAATATACCTGATGAATTAATTCATAAAGAGGGGATAAAATTAATTTTGATGGATATGGATAATACACTTATTGACTCTAAAGGAAAATATTCAAAAGAATTAAGAAGATGGATAAAAAATATTAAAGCTAAAGGTGTTAAATTTTATATAATTAGTAATTCATTTTCTGAAAGTACAGTAAAGAGAATATCTAAAGAGTTAGGTGTTCAATATTTATATAAAGCATCTAAGCCATCTACAAAGGCTTTTAAAAAGATTTGTGATAAGTTTCCAGATGCAAATAAATGCGAAATATTAATGGTAGGTGACCAATTATTTACAGACATATGGGGTGCAAATAGATTTGGGATAAGAACAATTTTAGTAAAGAGGCTAAATAAAAAAGAGATAATCATTAGTAAGATAAAAAGACCATTTGAAAGAATAATTTTAAATCATTATTATAAAAAAGAGGAAAATATTGAAAAATGCAGAGTATAATATATTTTATCTTTTCTGTTATATTTAGTGTAATAATTTCTAATTTTTTACAATGCGCTAAATATAAAAATGGTGAAGATTTTAATATTAAATATTTCATAAATAAGTTTAAAATAAAAAAAGTAGATATAACCTTTATCTTGATATTTTTTATATTATTTGAAATATTAGGAAAATATATGGGTAGTGTACAGACATATATTTTTATTCCACTTATTTTTGCTTTATTACTTGCTTTTTGTATGGATATAAAATACATGATTATACCTGATACATCAAATGTTATAATATTTGCTTTAGGAATAATTAATATTTTAAATAATTTTTCTTGGAATAATGTTAAAGATAATGTGCTAGGTATGTTAGTTGGTGGACTGTCGTTTTATATTATAGATAAAATATTTAGAATGATTACTAAAAAAACAGGTTTTGGATTTGGTGATATAAAATTACTTGCAAGTATTGGTTTACTTTTTGGATATAAGGCAGTTATTGTTATAATTGTTCTTAGTATATTTATATCTGCTACATTTAGTATAATATTTTTATTATATAATAAAATTATAAAAAAGAATAAATGTGAATATTTGCCATTTGGACCATTTATAGTAATCAGTACGTTTATTATCTGTATAATTCCATATGGTAGAATTATATCAGCATATTTTAATATGCTAGATGCAATAATAGAAAAAATGATGTAAAGTAGTAATAATCAGAATATTACTACTTTTTCTTTGTGTATTTTTACATAATATTGTTTACTTTTTAATAATGTTAGTGTATAATTTGTATGGGTGAAAATATTATGGAATTTGGTGTAGCAGGTGGTACAGATGCTTTTTATAATGAATGTAAATATTCTTATCAAATGCCTAAATATTTAAGAAAATTAAATCTGGATGCATATGAGTATCAATGCTCTAGAGGAGTGAAAGTTTCTGATGAACTTGCATTAAAGTTAAAAGAAGAAGCTATAAAGAACAATATAAAGCTTAGTGTACATGCTCCATATTATATTTCTTTATCTACTCAAGAAGAAGAAAAGAAAATTAAGACTAAACAATATATTTATGATACAATGAAAGCTGCTAAAAAAATGGGTGCCGATAGAATAGTAGTACATGCTGGTGCTTTATTAGGATTAGACAGAAATTATGCAGTTGAAAGTGCGTGTAATATTATAAAAGAAGTAATGGCTAAAGTAGATGATTTAGGAGTAGGAGATATTACTATTTGTCTAGAAACAATGGGAAAAATAAATCAACTTGGCGATAGTAAAGAAATAATTAAAATGTGTAAAGTAGACAAAAGACTATTGCCAACTATAGATTTTGGACATTTGTATGCTAGAAGCATAGGGAAGCTAAATACATACGAAGCATGGAAAGATGAACTTAGTATGTATATAAATGAGCTTGGATACGAAAGAATGAAAAATTTTCATGCACACTTTTCACATATGGATTATACAAAAGGTGGAGAAAAAAGTCATGTAAAATTTTCAGATGAAGGTTATGGACCAGATTATAATAATGTTTGTAAAGCATTAATAGATTTAAAATTAGAACCTAGAATTATTTGTGAATCTGCTGGAACACAAGATATTGATGCACAAATAATGAAAGAAATATATAATAATATGAAAGGAGAAAATTAATGAGTAAAGCAGAGTTATTAGCTCCTGCAGGTAGTTTGGAAAAAGCTAAAATAGCATTTATGTATGGTGCTGACGCAGTATATGCGGGTACTGCTAAATTATCTTTAAGATCAAGAGCTGAGTTAAATGATGATTCATTAGAAGAAACAATAAAATATGCACATAGTATAGGTAAAAAAGTATATGTTGCAC
This sequence comes from uncultured Clostridia bacterium, assembly GCA_947627255.1. Classification (GTDB taxonomy): domain Bacteria; phylum Bacillota; class Clostridia; order TANB77; family CAG-465; genus CAG-465. Next base: position 9,760 of record CANQVI010000020.1, read on the forward strand.
TAAATATATATGCTAATGATACTGACTATGATGAAATAGAAAATCAAATAAAGATATTAAAAAAGGTTAAAGCTGATGCTATAATTGCAAGTGATCCAGGTGTAATAATGAAAATAAAAGAAATAGCACCAGAAATAGATATACATATTAGTACACAAGCTAATACTGTAAGTTTACATGCAGCTAATTTTTGGAGAAGTTTTGGTGCAAAAAGAGTAATTATTTCTCGTGAACTTAGCAAAGAAAGAATAAAATATATTATGGACAATAAGCCTGATGATTTAGAAGTTGAAATGTTTATACATGGAGCAATTTGCTATGCATATTCAGGACGTTGTTATTTAAGTAAATATTTAGCCAATAGATGTGCCAACCAAGGAGATTGTGCACAACCTTGTAGATGGCAATATAAAGTAACTGCTCAAGAAGTAAACAATCCAGATAGTGTATTAAATGTAGATTATGACGATAAAGGTACATACATTTTTTCATCTAAAGATATGTGCTTAATTAAACAAATACCAACAATAATAGAAATGGGAATAGATAGTTTAAAAATAGAGGGAAGATTAAAGACAGATTATTATCTTGCTACTGTAGTTAGAGCATATAGAAAAGCTATAGATGATTACAATAAATTAAAAGAAGCCGGAAGAGAAAGTGAATATGATGCTTCAAAATATTTAGTTGAACTTGAAAAAGTTAAAACAAGAGGATTATCTGAATTCTATTTTTCAGATGACCAAAATCAAGATATACATGATTTTGACGGAAAGAGTGAAAACTTAGAATATGAATATGGTGCTAAAGTAGTTGAGAAAGTGGATAAAGATATGTATATTGTTGAGATAAAAAATAAACTATCAATAGGAGATAGACTTGAAATATTACTTCCTAATACAATAGAAGATTGTAGCTTTAATATTGAAAATTTATATGATATTAAAAATGACCAACCAATTGATACAATAAATCCTGGTATTAAAGGTCAAAAAGTTAAGATAAAAATACCTTATGAACTACAAGAGGGTACAATAATAAGAAGAAAGAGATAATAAAAGAGCAAATTTAATTTGCTCTTTTAATTATATTCATCAGATATATTACCTAAAATTTCTTCTATTGCATCTTCAAGTGTTATTAGTCCAACTGTTCTATTATCTTTCTTTACTATTGCCATAGATATCTTATTATTTTGCATATCTTTAAATATTTCATCTACTTTTCCATCAGCGTCTACAAAATACGGTGTATGCATAAGATTTTTTATATCAAATTTTGATTCTTTTGAATATTGTAAAATTAAATCTTTAACAACTAGTATGCCTACAATATTATCTAATTTATCTTTATATACTGGAATTCTTGAATATTTACAATTTCTAATTAAGTTTAATAATGCTTTTTCACTTATGTAGGTATCTACTGCTACCATTTTTTCACGGACTGTCATAACTTTACTTGCAGTAGTATCATCAAATTTGAAAATATTAAGTAGCATACTTTGCTCTACGTTATCTATTATGCCTTCTTCTTTTCCTTTAGATATAATTGATATAATTTCTTTTTCTGTTAGTTTTTCTTGATTATCTAATTTTATTCTAAATATTTTACATATTGTATTAGTAGAAAAAGTTAATAGAAAAACAAATGGATATAATATCTTTTCTAGTATATATACTAAGTTTACTGTTAAGGAAGCTACTTTTGCAGGATATAATAATGCTATTTTTTTAGGTAATAGTTCTCCTACTACTAATGTAAAGTATGAAAGTATTAATGTTGTAATTACTATTGTAATTGGCTCTAATATAGAAACAGAAATACTAATATATGGTGCTATTCTTTCCACAATATCTTCTGCAAAAGTTTCTGCTGCAAAGGCACTAGATAGAAATCCAGTTAAAGTTATACAAATTTGTATTGTAGCAAGAAAATTATTTGAATTATCTAGTAACTTTTTTATTCTTATAGCTTTCTTATTTCCTTGTTTAACATTTTCATCTAAATCTATTTTATTAATAGATACAAATGCCATTTCACTTGCAGAAAAAATACCATTAAGTATAATTAATAAAAAAAGTATTAGTAATTGAAAACCCATATTAAACCTCCTAAATTTATAATAACATATTTGCAAAAAAAAATGCAAATATAAAATAAAATTACATAATTTTTTAAAATTAGTTGATTTTTTGAAAAATTTATAGTATAATACAAGTGTATAAAGAACGACATAAATTTTAAAAAAATAAACAACCTCTACGAAAAAGATGCATCATTGATGCATCTTTTATTTTATCAGTAATAGTGTTGGATTTAATGTTAAATGTTGAGTTTTAGATTTTCTAACTTCAAAATGAATGTGGTGACCATCATGATCCATTATTTCAGCTCTTTTTTGAGGATTTCCACCTTCTTTTGCTATTACTTGATTTTGACATACATATTCGTTTAAATATACATTAATGCTAGATAAGTTACCATAGAAAGTGTAAAGAGTCATACCATTTATTTGATGCTCAATCATTAATTCATTTCCATATTTTTCACTATATCCTATATAGCATACGTTTCCATTTGCAGCTGCATAAATATCATCTTGATAATTTTCACACGCAATATCTATTCCTTGATGAGCTAAGTCATAATGACAAGTTATTAGTCCATCAGCTGGTAATACTAAAGTATTTTTACATTTTTTATAATAGTCAATACCAGATGAATATATTAAAGAGTCAATAATATTTGAATTATAATTTGAATTATATTGCGAATACATAAACCTTTTTTCATCAAGTTTGTTCTTTAAAAATGTTATAGGCTTAAAATATAATATTAAAATAATTATTATTAATACAATAATTAATTTTTTATTTATTTTTCTATTTTTTGTACTAGCTATAAATTTTTCTACTTTTTTATTCTTTTTTTGTGTTTTAAATTTTTCTTTTTTTGGTGGTGCGTCTTTTGATTTGTTTTTAGTTTCGTTTTCTTTTGATTCTTGTGATATTCCAATATATGTTATATCGTCATCCATTAGTCTATTATTGTTATTCCTAATAGTTTAATAAAGCTAAGGCTTTGTTCACTGGTAAGAATAACACCTTTTATATCTTTAGCGTAAGTTATAATTCCTGAAATATCACAACTTCTTAAATCAACACCATTTAAAGACGTATCTGTAAAGTTTGCATTTGCTAAATTACAGTTATTAAAATCACATTTCTTAATAATTATATTTGATAGAAGTGATTCTTTCATATTGCAAGAACTAAAGTCAATACTAATAAAATTACTATAGTCAAATAAAGTGCCAAACATTAGACAATCATTAAACATTACATTTTCAAAATATGTACTAGTAAATATAGTACCTGAAAATTTACAGTTTATAAATTTTACTCGTTTTAATGTAGATTTTTCAAAGTTTACTGATGAAAAATCACAATTTTCAAATATTACATTTGAAAAGTACACTTTAGGCAATTCAGATGAGATAAAAGAAACATTTTTTAATTTAGAATTAGATATTACTAGTTCATCTAATTTAAAGTTTTCTAATTTATCATCCTGTAATTTGTATGATTTAATTGTATCGTTAAATTCTAAATAGTTTTGAATATCATAAAGAACATCTAAGTTGTCCGGTACGTTAGGTGGTAAAACCATAAAATCACTCCTTCATTAGTATAGTATATAGATTTTTAGGCAGTTTGTCAAATTTTTTAAAATAATTAAGAAAAGTGTAGAATTTAGATTTTTTTTATAGTATAATCATAAAAAAGTAATCTATATTTTAGGGGGAGAATATGGAACTTAATGAGGTTATACGAAAGAAGCTTACTGCAGAGCAAAAAGTTGAATTTCAAAAAGATAATGGTAAGTTTAAGCTTTTAAACAACTTGATAATAATTCCAATTATAACTATGATAGTTGGCTTTTATTTAGAGTCTATATTAATTGTTTCAGTTAGTATCTTATTTATAATAGCTTTTCTAATATATATGTTCTATTTTTCAAATATGAAGAATAAGATATATGAAAATATAATAATACCATATGTGTTAAAAGAAAAGTTTAAAGATGTAGAATATGTAGGTTCAGATTCAGCATTAAAAAATGAATTTGAAAAATCTAGGCTTGCACCAGACTATGATAAAATTGAATTTAGCAACTATTTTAAAATAAATGAGGAGAAATACTATGTTGAAGTTTGTAAAGTAGTTACTAATAAACTAGACATTGAAGAAAATGATGGTGTGGTAGATAAAAATTTAGAGCAAAACTTTTCTGGAATTTTTGCTAGAGTAAAACTTCCAAATAAATTTAGTAGTGAATTTAAAGTTATTAAAAATGAAAAAGATTTTGGAAGTGTTAGTATAGATAAGAAAAATACAGAGCAAGTTCAAATGAACAATATAGAGTTCGATTTAAAATATGATGTATTTTCAATGGAACCTGTATCTTTAAAAAGAATACTATCTCCAGGTGTTCTTGCAAGAATATTAGAAATGAATAAAAAAATTAATAATACAATAAACTTCTCAATATATGATAATGTGTTATATATTACTGTGGAATATGATAAATTTTTAGATTTTAAGTCTAAAGGAAAAGACTATGTTGATGAAGAAATAGCAGAAGAAAATTTAAATATGCTAGAAAATATAAATTATTTTATAAGATACTTTGTAAATTTAACAGAAGTATAAAAAATGCTACTAGAAAATATTTCTAAGTAGCATTTTTTTTAACTATCTTTTTTCCAAAAAGTAAATATATTTAAAATACTTGTAAATTTATCTACAATTTGTGTACTATATTTTTTTGCAGTTACTTTAAAACTTGCTTTTCCTCCAATGGTAAGAGCGGCTACCATTGCACTAATTATTACTTGTAAATCAAAATTTAAGTTATAATATGAAGTTATCTTAATAGCAATAATAGTACCGATACCACCACTTAGTATTCCGCATACGTCACCAATTACGTCGGCACATATACTAGAAACTTTAGGAGCATTACGTATTAATTTTATTGATGTTTTAGCACCATCAAGTTTTTTACTAGCTTTTGCATGGAAGTTTTTTTCATCTGCAACAGTAACTGCCATAGATATCATATCAAAAAGTATACCAAGCATAATAACGAGTAATAATACTATTATAGCTACTGGTATAGGTAAATGATTGACAGTTAAAGTGGTAATAAATGAAAAGACTATTGATAGTGAAAAAGATAACAGTGAAACTGTTATCAACCATTTACCTTGCGAGTCTTTTTCTTTATTAACATTTTTGGAATCTTTCGATTTCATTTATTATTTCCCTCTCTTTAAATAGCAATATAAAGATGGTGATTTTTTAAGTAAACACTATGGTTTAGGTCCAGTAGAATTTCTCTATTTTCTACTAAATATTACTATTTAGCTGTTTCCATTTAAAGAAAATACTTATCAGTCACCTGAAAAAGAACTGGATCGCCACTCAAATCCATACTTTAATCCTTAAAAAATCTCATTCTTCAATTAGAATAAACATTCTAGAAGTTTTCCTTTGGTGTGCACTTGTACAATTATTAGTCTCTTTTGCAGTAATAATTTCATCACCAGATAGATAATATATATGGCCATACACATTATTTATCTTTTAACGGGCAAATCCCAATATTACCACTCAAGACAGGCTACGCTACATATCGTGTCTTGGCACTTTATGCAGGTTATACTAAAGTTCCTATCATCATATTTAGAAAAAATTAGCCTCAGCGAAAATAGGATTGATATTATATGCCGTTATAACTCTTTCCTAGATTCTTTACTCCCTGAAAACACACAAAACTGGGCGTTTCGCGCATAAACAAGAAACTTCATCGGTGTGCCTTTTAGTGGATTTTTAGCCCCACCCTCATAAAAGTTAGTGCAACTAGAATAATGCACCATCAAATATTATTATAACATATTTTAATTATAAAATCAAGATTTTTTTAGCAAAACCACTTTACATAATATTTTGCGTAACAATTTATATAAATTTTTGTTAAATAGTATTGTAAATTTGCTTATTATGATATAATAAGCATAGTTTGAGGTGATAATATGGGAAAAAAAGGCAGAAAAGGTAATAAAAATTATGCACCGATTCAATTAGTAATTGGACTTGTTGTCATAGCTTGTATTTGTATAATTGGTAATTTTAGAGATATTGACTTGCTAGAAAATTTAACTCAAGATTCACAAGATAACTCGTTAGAAAATACAAATAATTATGAAGATACAAGTACTAGCAAAGTAGTTTCTGGAAATCTTGTTATAGATTTTATTGATGTAGGACAAGGAGATAGTATCTTAATTAGACAAGGTCAAAATGCTATGCTTATTGATGGTGGAACTTCTGAATGTAGAGATGAATTATTAAATTTCTTAGAAGAAGAAAAAATAAAGAAATTTGATTATATAATTGGAACTCATACACATGAAGATCATATAGGAAGTTTAGATGATGTAGTAAATGAATATGATTTTGATAAAATAATATTTCCTAAATGCACATCAACTACTGAGACATTTGAGAATTTAGTTAATGCTGTAAATAACAAAAATAAAAAATTCACAACTCCTAAAGTTGGAGAAAAGTATGAATTAGGAGAAGCAAGTTTTGAAATTTTGGCTCCAAATGATGATAATTATTCATCAGCTAATAACTATTCTATAGTAATAAAATTAACATTTGGAGAAAATTCTTTCTTATTTACTGGAGATGCAGAAACTTTATCTGAAAATGAAATGTTAGAAAAAGGATTAAATGTTAAAGCAGATGTAATTAAAATAGGACATCATGGCTCTACTACATCAAGCTCTAAGAAATTCTTAGATGCTGTTTCTGCTAAATATGCAGTAATAAGTGTTGGAAAAGATAATATATATAAGCTTCCTACTAAGACTACTATGGATAAATTAAAAGCACTTGAATTACCTGTATATAGAACAGATGAACAGGGAACAATAGAATGTGTTAGTGATGGAAAAAATATAACATTTAATGTTGATCCAGGCTCATATGATTATATGAATGGTAGGTGATTTATATAAAAGGTATTATAGATAGAATAGAAAATGATATATTAGTTATAGAAATAGATAAAAAAATGTATAATGTAAATATTGAAAAAGCAGTCGGAAAAGTAGAAGAAGGCGATTGTGTAGATGTTACTTTTGAAGGTGATGAAATTACAAAAGTAATAAAAAATGAAAAAGAAACATTATCAAGAAAAGAGTATATACAAAATCTTGTAAAAGATATGTGGGAATAATATTTAACAAAATAAAACATAAATATACAATAGTGGAGGTATATTTATGTTTTTTTCTTTTATACTTGAAATAATATCTAAATTTTTTGGATTATTTGGATATATATCAAACGATAGATTATATCCTGATCCATTAAGTAAAACTGAGGAAGAATATTATCTTAGAAAGTATTTTAATGGGGATAAAGAGGCAAGAAATGTATTAATAGAACATAATTTAAGACTTGTAGTGCATATTGCAAAAAAATATACTAATAATGAGCAAGATTTAGAAGATTATACATCTATTGGAATAATAGGGCTAATAAAAGCTATAGATAGTTTTAAAGATAATAAAGGGTTTAAAATTAGTACATATGCTTCAAGATGTATAGAAAATGAGATATTAATGCATATTAGAACTTCTAAGAAGCAAAAAAGTGAAATATCTATAAATCAAGTAATAGGGACAGATAAAGATGGAAATGATATGGAGCTTATTGAAACATTAGAACTAAAGGAAAAAGATACAATAGATAATATTTATGATAAAACAATATTAAATCAAGTCTTAGAGTATATTGAAAATAATTTAAAAGGTAGAGAAAAATATATTATGAATAAAAGATATGGGCTTGATGGAAGCAAACCTAAAACACAGCAAGAATTAGCAAATGAGTTAGGAATTTCAAGGTCATATGTTTCTCGTATAGAAACTAAAGTGCAAAAAATGCTTAAGAAGTATATAAATAATTAAAACTAGTAAAAAAAACTAGTTTTAATTATTTAATAAATATATTGAAATATTTAGATATAAAGCAAATATAGACCATAACAAATATGGAATTTGAATTAGACCGGATACTTTATTTTTGTTATAAAATCTAAATATCATTAATATAACTAGAAAAATTAATAACAATAGCCAAATAAATGAGAAAAATCTCCATTTGAAACTAAAAAAGAAAATAGACCATAGTGCATTTACAAAAAGTTGTGAGTAATATATTAGGTTTATGCTAGTGTCATTTTTTAAATCAACTTCTAACAAAGAATAGGATATTCCCATTATTATATAAAGTATAGTCCATACTATTGGAAAAACTATGCTTGGTGGCGATAAAAATGGCTTTACTAAATTGTTATAATCTAATGATTTAGATATTATTATTCCAACAATACCACCAATAGCTACAGGAATTATAATATTTTTTATAAATATAAATACTTTTTTCATATATCCTCCTTTATAATATCATATGAATTATAAATTTAATTATAATTAGGTTGCATAATTTTGACATATTTGCACTAAAATAATTGTAATAATGCAATCAGTGTGTTAAAATATACAAGAAAAATATAGTTTTTTGTAAAATTTGAGGAGGAAGGCTTTTTGAAAACAAATAATTACTTAGGAAAAAGAGATGAAAACAGAGGAATAATCATATTTTTCATAGTGTTTTTTATAGCATTAGCTATTGCTGGAATAATAGTTGCTATAAACAATCTAAAACAAGGAAAAGAAACAGAAGGAATTACTAAAATTGATGAAATGTCAAAATCTATAAAAAGCACAATGTGTGATATAGAAAAATTTGAAATTGATCAAGAAAAACTAATATTAGAAGGAACATTAAATGAAAAGATTAAAGAATATTTAATAGGAGATATTGAAGATATTCAAATAATTCTTAAAGATAATGAAAGTGATAAATATATGTATGACTTAGATTATTATATTTCTACAGATAGTATAGTATTTTCTACAATAGATGAAGAAAGTAATGAAAGTAATATCAAGTTAAACGAAATTGAGCCAAATGAATACTTTGTATTTTTAAGAATAAAATATGATAGTCCAAATTCCGAGTCTGGATACAGATATGAATATTACACATTAAATAATACAACAAGTACAGATGCATTAGAATATGAAAATGCTAAAATTTATTTTTCAAATTCTGCAAAAGTTGAAAGTTATTTAACAATTAATTATAATTAAAAAAATAAAAGTGACGCAAGTCACTTTTATTTCATATCTATTAAACTATAATATTTCTTTGCTCTCATTTTTACAGAGCTAATAGCTTGTTTACAAATTTTAGCATATGAGCTATCATCCCATTTGTTATTTTTAAAACTTGCTACTTTAGAAAAATATACTTTTTTATTTTCTTCATCTATTTTATCTGTTTTATATATTTCAACAGTAGTTCCTTCTATATCTTCTCTTGCTTGTATAAATAAGCTGTCTGGATAAATCCTAACTAAATGCTTTACCTTAGTATAATTTGCTAGAGTTAATATAATTCTTGTTTGTTTTCCATCTGGATAGCAAATAGTGCTAGAATAGCCACATCTTGCAGCATTTATAGAGGTATATCTACTAGTATATGCCCAAACAGTAAGTTTTCCTTTTTTAGTTACATTTAAAGTTTTTTCTAATTTTTCTTCATTCATATTAATTACCATCCTTAATATGAAAATTATAACATATACTATAATTAAAGTCAAAAAAATATTTTTTAGAAATTTGTAAAAAAATATATACATATATTTTTTTTTTTGCTATAATTTTACTTGAATTCATTAAAACATTTTGGAGGTAAAATATGCAGCTGATGAAAGGTTTTACCGAAGATATTGAAAGAATATGTAGGGCTGCAGATGATTTTGTGGTTGAGGGAAATACTAAGGAGGCATATAGAAAGTATAAAGAGGCACTTGATATTATTCCTGAACCTAAGACATCTTATGAAACTGCTACATGGATTTTTGTATCAATCGGGGATTTGTATTTTAAAAAAGGTCAATACGACATAGCTAGAGATTATTTCTTTGAAGCTAAGAGTTGCCCAAATGGAGTAAATAATCCATATGTACTATTTAGACTTGGACAAACTCTAGTAGAAACTAACGAATGTAATCAAGCAAAAGAATGCTTACTAAGAGCATATATGCTTGTTGGCGATGATATATTTTGGGATGAGGATGAAAAATATTACAATGTTATAAAAGATTTAATAAAAACTGAGGATGACAACAATAGTTATTAGTAATAATAATTATTGTTGTTTATTATTGAAAAAAATAAGGATAGTATTGCACTATCCTTATTATAATTTATTGTAATAAGATTTTCTTATTGGAAGTAAGTTTTGTGTGTTACAATATTTACATTTAAAATAATTTTTTCCAAGTTCAATATCTTCTAAATAAATTCTTCCAGAATTTTCATGATTACAATTTGCGCAAGTAAATGTGAATTTTGGAGTTTTTCCAATAAGTGTAAAAAATGAAAATGAATTAATTTTAAAATTTTCAGCTCTTACCATAAAGAATCGCCCCTTTCATATATAAATTAAAATATATGTATAAAATTTTAGTGTGATAAAGATTATATAACAAGATTATAATTATGTCAACAATAAATGTATTGAAATATTAAATAAAAAATGATATAATGCTAACATACAACAAAGAGAGAACTAAAAAAATTTTTTTAGGAGGGATGAATATGCTAATTTGGATATTTGAATTAATTTTTACATTAATAATAATGAAGTTTATTGATGAACTTGGCTTTTTCAATTCATGTTTAGCATTTGGCGTTATTAATGTACTTTATCAACTAACTATTAATATAGCGATAGTTCCTATTATATATGCATTTATATCTGGAATAATTCTAGGTGGACTTGCATATATAGGTGCAAAAATATTTTTATTTATTATTGACATACTAGGAGCTTTAGGATACTTTTTAGTAATTGCGTTCTTTGTTTTAGCTTTAATTGCAATAATATTTTAGAAGAGAGAAATCTCTTCTTTTTTTGACAAAAAAACGAGCCAAAATTATTTGCATACTAAAAATTATATGAGTATAATGTTATTGCTTTTGGAGGTGAATAAGTGCGTATTATAATTACATTATTTATATTATTACTATATTTCAATTTAACAAAGATAAAAAAAGTAACTTTAAAAATTCCTACAGATTTTTATCCTAAAAATTTATATCAAAAAGAAAGTTTTTTTATTCAAAAAGAATATAATTGGTACATTTCAATACCTAAAATTAATTTAAATAATATCCCTATTAAAGATGGCATAAGTGATGATATATTAGAAAACTATGTAGGGCATTTCCCTAATAGTTCCTTTTTAAAAGGCAATGTTTGTCTTGCAGCTCATAATAATGGCTTTAGTAATAATTATTTTAGTAATATTAATATGTTAGATGTAAACGATAAAATATATTACTATTATTTTAATATAGAAAAAATTTATACAGTAAAAAGTATAAATATAATTGATGAAAACAATTTTTCAGCTTTAGATATAGATAATAATGATAAATTAACACTTATAACATGCGTATCTAATTCACCTCATCAAAGGCTATGTGTAGAAGCTATATGTGAGGAGTGAGTTTATGGGAAAAATATATAAATATACAAATGCTTTTATAGAAAAAATACAGAAAAATAAAAGGAAAATTATAGCTATTGTTAATCAGAGTCAAATACATAGAATAAAAGTATATATTTTGCTAGTTGCAATGATGATTAGTATGTTAGATTCTGTATTTGCAATAGATAATCCTAACATTGAATATGGCGATTATAGAATATTTTGCCATAAAGATACTAATATGTATGTAATGTATGGAAAAAATCCACAACCTAACTATGAATACTATTATATAAAGGATGGAAATGAGTATCCAGTATATTGCATAAATTTAGGCTTAAAAGGTGCTGAAGAAAGAGCAGATGGGTATGTAGTTAATGCAAATAAAAATATAGATGACAATATACTTCATAATATAGTATTAAATTGCTATCCATATAAAAGTGTAGAAGAACTTGGAGTCAAAACAGTAAGTCAAGCAAAATTTGCTTCACAATTTGCTATTTGGATATATACAAGCAATTTAAATGAAAACTATATTAGTGCTATTTTACCTGAATATGAATGTGTAGTAAATGCAATAAAAAATATATATGATAGTGCAACGATAAAAAAGAGTAGTCAAAACAATGATAATGATAATATTGTATTTAACGAGCAAAAGATAGAAAAAAGCAATGGAATAGATTATTATACTAAAGAGGTAGAAATAATAAATCAAGAAAAAATACTAAATCTAGAATTATATAGCGAAGATAAAAATATTATAATAGAAAAAAATAACGGAAAGTATAAAATAAAGATACCTGTGGATAAAGTGGATAGTGAGTATGAAAGTTTAATTAAAATAAATATAGAAGCCAAAGAAGAAAATGCATTATTTGGAATTTCTACAGAAGCTGGATATCAAGATGTTGCTATAACACTAAAAAATACTTTCGATTTAGAAGATGAAAAGGAAGTAGAATTTAAAAACTTAAAAAGAAATATAAGTATAATAAAAAAAGATGCTACAACAGATGAACTATTAGAAGGAGTAAAATATTATATCAAATATGAAAACGGAGATATAATAGGTGAGTATACAACAGATAAAAATGGAAGAATAGATTTAAAAATATACGAAAATCAAAATATATTAATTGAGGAAATAGAAGCATTAAAAGATTATATTTTAGATAATAATGTATATGAATTAAAAGAAGATGAAACTGAAAAAGTATTATATAACAAAAAGAAAGAAGGCAATATTAAAATAATAAAGAAGTCTAAAGAATATAATGAATTATCAAATTTGCCTGAAAATACACCTTTAAAAGATGTTAGATTTTATATCTATAATCAAGATATGGAATTAGTAGATGATATTGTCACTAATGAATATGGAATTGCAATTAGTAAAAATTTACCAGTTGGCAAATATTATATAAAAGAATATGAAACTAATCTTAATTATCAATTATTAGAAAATATGGTGGAAGTAGAAATTATGGAAAATGAAGAAATTGTAAATGTTGAAATACTAAACGATAACGTGGAAATACCTAAAAAATTACCAATAACTGGCAGATAATATTTATGTAGAAATTAATAAAAAAATGTTGTTTTTAATATATTTATATTATATAATTTGAGCAGAGAGGAGGATGTTTATGCCAAAGACTTGGTATAAAGTTTTAATAATAATAATCTCTGTTATTCTTGCAATACTATTTATAGGCTTTTCAGCTTTAGTTTTATCTGAATATTTTCCTGAGGATAGAGAAAATGTTAATGTCGAGGGAAATGGAAATAAAACTATAAAAGTTGGGGATACTACAAATATAATAACATATAATTTAGGATATTTATCCTTAGATAATACACAAGATTTCTTTATGGATGGCGGAAAGAATGTAAGACCTAAAAGTGCAAGTAACGTTACTAAAAATTTAGCTGCTATCAAAAATTTTATGGATAATCAAGATGCAGACATATATCTATTTCAAGAGGTAGATACTAATGCTAAAAGATCATATAAAATAAATGAGTACAATGAAATAAAAAAAGATTTTGAAGGAACTTCAACTTTTGCATATATGTTTAAATCATTGTATATACCATATCCAATATATAGTCCTGTTGGACATGTTGAAAGTGGTCTTGCAACTTTAAACAAATATGCAACTAAAGAGGCAACAAGAATTGCTTTGCCTAGTGCATTTAGTTGGCCAAAAAGAGCAGTTATGTATAAAAACTGTGCAGTAGAACATAAAATAGCATTAGAAGGTAGCGATAAAGAGTTAGTAGTATATAATCTTCATTTAGATGCATATGGAAAAGATGGTGGAAAGTCTGAACAATTAGATGTTTTAATGGAAGATATGAAAGCTGAATATGAAAAAGGAAATTATGTTATAGCTGGTGGAGATTTTAACCAAACATTTCCTGGAGTAGATAAAGAGCTATTTCCAATACTTGATACAAAATATTATAATCCAACGCAAATACCAGATGACTATTTGCCAGAAGGTTGGAGCTTTGCAATAGATAAAGATAGTCCAACATCAAGATTATTAAATGAAGTTTATAGTGGTAATTATGATAATACACAACTATATATTATTGATGGATTTATAATAAGTCCTAATATAGAATGTAAAAGTGTTGAAACTATAGAAAATAACTTTTCATATAGTGATCATCACCCTGTAAAAATTCAAATTAAACTAAAATAGGAAGGAAATTATTTATGGAAATAAAAAATAATGTATATTATATAGGTGTTTTAGATGAAAAATTAAAAGCCTTTGACATTATAATGAATCTAGATCATGGAACTTCATATAATTCTTATTTAGTAAAAGGAGAAAAAGAAGTAGCCATTATTGATTCTGTAAAGAGTAATTTTGTAGAGGAATATATAAAAAATATAGAAAAACATGTAAAAATAGAAGATATAAACTATTTAATTGTAAATCATAGTGAGCCAGATCATGCAGGTTCTATTGAAACATTATTAAAAATGAATCCTAACATAGAAGTATGTGGAACTAAAATGGCCATTGATTTTGTGAGAAATATAATCAATTTTGATTTTAAATCAAAAGTTTTAACTGCAAATGATAGTATTGATTTAGGTAATAAGGAACTTAAGTTCTTTGCCTTTCCTATGCTACATTGGCCAGATTCTATGTATACATATTTAAAGGAAGATAAAATGTTATTTACTTGTGATTCATTTGGAGCACATTACGCAAGTAAAAAAATATTCAATGATTTAGAAGAACCAGATGGTGTACTTAAAAATCAAACTATATTAAAAGAATATAAATATTATTTTGATAATATTTTAGGACCATTTAAAAGACCATTTTTAGTTAATGCACTAAATAAAATATCATTAATACCAATAGATTATATATGTCCAGGTCATGGATTAATAATAAGAAAAAGTCCTGAAAAATATATAAAATTATATAGTAAATGGTGTGAAGAAGAAAAAATAAAAACTAAAATTACTGTATGCTATGTTTCATCTTATGGATATACTAAAAAAATGGCAGAAGCTATAGTAGAAGAATTAAAGAAATATGATATACAAGTAAAAGAGTATGACTTACAAAAAGATAGTATGGCAGAAGCTAAAGACGACCTTAAGACTTCTCAAGGAATAATTATTGGTTCTCCTACTATATTAGGAGAAGCATTACCTCCTATATATGAAGCTATGTCAGGACTTAATCCAATAATAAATAAAGGAATGTATGCCTTATCATTTGGCTCATACGCATGGAGTGGAGAGGCTGCTTTAAATATTAATAATTGCTTTAAATTATTAAAGTTTAATACACCTTTTGACCCAATAAGAGTAAAACTAAATCCATCAGATTATGATTTGGAACAAATAAAAGAAGTTGCAGGAAAATTTGCTAAAAAAGTTATAGAAGAATAATGCAGAGTAATCTGCGTTATTTTTATGCTTGTAATATATTCAAAGTTATAATATAATTATAAAAAAGGTGAGAAAATGAAAATTTTTTTGATATTAGTTATTTTTATAATTATTATACTTATAACTCTAATATATATAAGTAAAAATATACTAAAAGTAACAAAATATGTTGTAAAAAATTCAAAAATACCAAATGAATTTAATAATTTAAAAATAGTTCATATTGGAGATGTACATAGTAAAACTTTTGGAAAAAATAATAAGAAAGTTATAAATTTAATTAATAATATAAACCCAGATATTATAGTAATGAGTGGGGATATAGTAGATAAAAGAGAAAATGATATAGAAGAATTTATTTCTATGTATCAAGATATATATGAAAAATATCCTACATATTATTCTATTGGAAATCATGAGCGTTCATTAAAATAT
>CANQVI010000021.1 GCA_947627255.1 uncultured Clostridia bacterium
TACAAAAAAAGAAACTATAGTTAAACTATAGCTTCTAGTAATTTAATTTCAAATAATTGTATGTATTTTTTAGTAATTCTACTTCATCTAAATAACTGAAATCTTTATTTACAATACCATTTCTTAAGAATTCAATACGACTTAATAAATCTGGATATTCATTCATTATTTTAGTAGTATAGCAATAAAAATCTCTGTTTTTAGGTTTATCTATATTCTTTTTATTTAACATACTGTCAAACAAGTCTACATATTTTTCTTTCATAAGGTCTATTGCATCTTCATATTTTTCTTCGTTTAATAATACATCTATTCTTGCGTCTTCCATTTTTGTCTCCTCCATCCAAACACATTAATATTATATCACAAATTGAAGAAAAAGTAAAGTTATGTAATCTTTATATTAAATAATATATAAAAAAGAGTGGATATTTCTTCCACTCTATTTATTTGGTATAACCTCTGGCATAGTATGAGTTTTGTAAAATTCATCATTATCAATTAGGAAATATTTATATGATACTTTTTGTGTACTTTCTGCATTATCCCATGTTATATCTATATTTTTCCATGTATCATCTAAATATACCATATTCCATATATGCGATTCATCTTTATCCTTTTTACTTATTTCTTCAAATGCAATAGACTTTATTCCTAAATTGTCCATAATAAATTTAAATCCATAAGCAAAACCAGCACAAACTGTATCACCATTATCAAAAATAGATACTATTGATTGATATTTTCCAACTTCATTAGGTAAATACTCTGTGTAGTTTCCAATTTCAATTAATTTGTCATGAACATATTTTACTTTTTGAAAGTCGGTGTCAAGTTTATTTGCATTTGATATTATATCCTCATATGTTGCCTGAATTTTTTGTTTTTCATTTATGGCTTCTTCTTCACTAAAAGTATATTTTAATATTATCACCTTTTTGGTATTTATATTATTAAAAATATTTATAGTTGCAGAATATGAATTAATCCAAAATATTTCTGGATGATCCAATATTAAAGCTACAAATGAATTGTCTAGTTCTTTTTTTTCTAGTTTATCCACTTTCGTAGATAGTTCTGACCTAAATTGTAAATATGATTCTTTGAGTTCATCATACACAATCTTTTCGGTATCATTTAAGTTTTCTCTATGATATTCATATACATTTTTACCTGTATAAACTTTGTACATAGAATCATCCACATATGAACTTACAGCTACTGTATCGGCTCTATTGTATATAAAGCAAGTATAAAGAGCAATAAGTCCAAGCATTATTATAACAACGAGTTGAAATATTTTTGATTTTTTCATATATTTTACCCCACCTCTCATTTAATTATTAAATCTCATGTATTTAAAAAATGCCTATTAAAATTATACCACTTTTATTATTTTATGTCAACTTTAAAATATTTTATAATTATAATTGTATAACATAATTTTCTGTGTTATAATGCATATAAAAGGGGGCTTTATTATGACTGTTAATACATTAATAGATGAAAAAGCTATACAAAAGCGTATTAAAGAACTAGCTTTAAAAATAGAGCAAGATTATTCTAATGAAGAAATAGTTTTAATTATAACATTAAAAGGAGCTGTATTTTTTGCAACTGAACTTGCAAAATCACTCTCACTTCCTACCATAATAGACTTCATTAAGGTATCAAGTTATAGTGGTACTCAAAGTACCGGAGAAATATCTTTTAACTTAGATATTAGTGAAAATATAAGTGGTAAGAATGTTTTAATAATTGAAGATATTGTAGATACTGGAAGAACACTTACTTATCTTAAAGAATATCTTGGAAAAAAGAATCCTAAATCATTAAAAATATGTACACTACTAGATAAAAAAGAAAGACGTGAATTTGAACTTTTACCAGAATATGTAGGATTTGAAATTCCAGATAAATTTGTAGTAGGTTATGGTCTAGACTATGATGAAAAATACAGAAATTTACCTTTTATAGGATATATAGAGCAATAAGCATATTGCTCTATTTTTTACAAATAATATATATGGTGATATAATGCAATTATTTTCATATCATAAAAAAATAATAGCTTTTATTATTAGTTTTACTTTTTTGCTATTATTTATTCACTTTATAATATGCTCTAATATAAACAATTTTAAAATTTATGCAAGTATTATAACTCACAATTATGTTTTATTTAAAGCTATATATCCAATTATATATTTATTGCTTTCAATAATGGTTTATTATTACTCAGTTAAATTTAATACCTCATCTAGTTTACCTGTTGTGTATTTTATTTATTTTATAATAATGCTTTTAGTTATGCTTTCTTCAATATTTACTTTAAAATATGCTAATTTTATATTTAGTTTTTGGTGTTTAATACTTGCCCTTTGCTCTGATGCAATATTATGCTATTTATTATATAGTAGTTCTTTTAGATTTATATATATTGGTGGTATTCATCTAGCTATATTATCATACATTAGTGTTGTTAATTTTTGGCTATATTACAACGTTATAAAATAGAAAAAAGAGTAAGATTTTTTTATCTTACTCATTAATATTGAAAAATTCAAGTGAATTTCGGTATACTATTTTTCCTAACTCCTCTTTATCCATCTTCTTATACTCAGCTAACTTTTCTAAAATTATTGGTAAATTTTTAGATGTATTAATAGTGCCTCTTAATGGTACAGGTGGTAAATATGGAGAGTCAGTTTCTATAACTATATTTTCTACTGGTATCATATCCATGTACTTTTGAAAAGATTTAGCTCTATTATATGTTATATTGCCTCCAAATGCCACTTTATATCCATTTTCTAGTACCAACCTAACCAAGTCATCAGTAGGTGAAAAGCAATGAAGCAAAGTGCCATATTTAGCTGGAGTTTCTTTTAGCACCTTATATGTATCTAAAGATGCATCTCTTGTATGTACTATTATTGGTAATTTTAATTTATTCGCAAGTTCAATTTGTTCTTTAAACAATTCAATTTGCTCTTTTTTATTATCATTTACCCAATAATAATCTAGTCCTATTTCTCCTATAGCAACTATTTTACCATTATTAAATGAATTGTATATTTCTTCTAATTGTTGAACACTACATTTTCCAACATCACTTGGATGTATTCCTATTGCAGCATACATGCCATCATATTGCTTTGTAAGCTCAATAGCTTTTAAAGAGCTTTCTATATTAAATCCAATATTAATTATTTTATCTACTCCAACATTTCTGCACTCATTTATAGTTTCATCTAAATTATCTTTAAATTTTTCATCATTATAGTGTGCATGAGTTTCAAAATATTTCATTTTTTCTCCTATTCTTTTGTAGTAGGGAAAGTCATAGTAACTTCTGTTCCCTCATTTAATTTACTATCTATATTTATAGTACCATTATTTCCATCTACCATTTCTTTAACAATAGATAGTCCAAGGCCTGTACCACCCATTTTTCTTGATCTAGCTTTATCTACTCTGTAAAATCTTTCAAAAATTCTACTTAAATCTTTTTGTGGTATTCCCACACCATTATCTATTACCTTAATATATACTCTGTTTTCTACAGGGCCAGCATATACTCTAATTAAGCCTCCGTCTGGTGTATATTTTATACTATTAGTCAATATGTTAATTAAGATTTGCTCTATTGCATCTTTATCTACATAAATATTTGGTACTTTTTCAGAACATATAACTTCAAGTTTATGTGATTTTTGTTCAGCTTCATATCTTACCTTTTCACATACTCTATTAATTACTTCAACTGTATTTAAAGTAACTTTATTCCATGTTTGTCTCTTATAGTCCATCTTAGATAATTGTAATAAATCTGATACAAGTCTGCTCATTCTATTTGCTTCTTGATTTATAACTTTTGTAAATCTCATTATCTCTTGATATGTAAGGTCACCGTTCATTATAGTTTCAGAGTATCCTCTTATTGATGTTAAAGGTGTCTTTAATTCATGTGATACATTAGCTATAAATTCTTTTCTTACATTATCTGTTTTTACACTATCAGTTATATTCCTAATTATCATTATAATTCCCATAGGATTTAATTCATCACTAAAAAATGGTGCAAAAACTATGCTTAATGCCATTTCACCCATTTCGGTTTTTATTTCTAAACTTTGATAATTAGGTAAATACATTACTTCATCAAAAGCAACGTTTAAATTTAATTTTTGGCATATAACTTCAAAAGTATCTTCACTTTCAGTTAAATTTAACATCCTCATTGCAGCTTTATTCATATGTACTACTTGTTTACTAGTTGAAAAAGCTATCATTCCATCTGCCATATGCTCTAATATTATTTCTGTTTTGCTTTGCTGACTATTTAAATCAAAAGTATTTTTCTTTATAACTCTTAACATTGAAACGTATGCTTTTTTTAAATCGTCATATTCTTCAAATTTTTCAGTTCCTCTTATTCTACTAATATCTGGAAGTCTACCATCACTAACAAGCTTCATACCTTTTTCAATTCTTTTTAATGGTAGAGTAAATTTGTTAGAAACTATTACAGAAGCAATATATGAAATAACTATAAATATTGCCAATACAATAATATTATTTTTTGAAAATATGTTATTAGTATCAATAATAGAACTAGATAAAATTATGGTAGTTATATATACTATAACTACCATAATTATACTCATAGCTCTAACTATTCTCTTCATAGAAATCTTCATTTCTTGCCTACTTTCTATATACTACACTGAAACGTAATATCCCATTCCTCTTTTTGTTTGAACGTATTGTGGTTCAGCTGAATTCTTTTCAATTTTTTCTCTTAATCTTCTTACAGTTACATCTACAGTTCTTGCATCACCATAGAAATCATATCCCCAAACGCCTCTTAAGATTTGCTCTCTTGTAAATACTTGATTTGGGTTTGTAGATAATAATTTTAAAAGTTCAAATTCTTTTATAGTAAGATCGATTGTCTTTCCGCTAACTATTGCTATATATCTTTCAGGATCAATTATCATATCCTTAATTTTAATTTTATTTTTTGATGAATTTTTCTCGTCTTCACTATCTGGTAAAACATGTTTTCTTAAATTAGCTTTTACCCTAGCAATAACTTCTCTAATACTAAATGGCTTAGTCATATAGTCATCAGCACCTAATTCAAGTCCTATAATCTTGTCTACAACTTCTTCTTTAGCTGTTAACATTATAATAGGGCAAACTAGACTTTTTCTTAATTTCTTGCATACATTAAATCCATCAATTTTTGGTAACATTAAGTCTAATAATATTAAATCTGGACTAACAGATAATGCAAGTTTAATAGCTTCTTCACCATCATAAGCTACAGCAGTAGTAAATCCTTCTTTTTCAAGATTAAATTTTAAGATATCTACTATTGCTTTGTCATCATCTACTATTAAAATTTTTTTATCATTCATATATATACACCTCATTAACTTTCAAGCTGTACTAATTATATCACGTTATTTTTTTTTTCGCTACAATTTATTGAAATTTTTTTGTAATTTTACTGTAATTTATATTCAAATTGTAATTTTTGATTTCCTAGTATCTGTTTTGACCTTAATTCAAATACTTTGCTAACACTTGTAGTTACTATATGTATGCTATTATTAGTACTATTTTTATTATCTAATTTTGAAATTTTATTAATTAAATTTTTAGAGATTCCCTTTGCACCATCAACTATTTTAATGTTGTTTTTTGGACAAATTTCATCTATAACATTTTGTATGTTTTTATAAAAAAGTGGAAAATGTGTACAACCGAGTACAATATGGCTAAATTCGGTTAAATCATAGCCAGAAATTAAACTTTTTAAATATTCTTCTACCTCTTTATTTAAATTATTGCAATTAGCATCTTCAGCAAATTCTACTAGCTTGTCTGCTGCTATTAGTTCAACTTCATCTTGTATATCTAACTTTTCCACTAATTTTAGTAATTTTTCTTGTCTTATCGTTATGCTTGTAGCAAAAACAATTATCTTTTTATCCATATGTGTATCAGCCGCAACTTTTACGGCAGGTTCAGTTCCTATAAATATAATATTTTCATATTTTTTTCTTAAGTATTCGATAGAAAGACTAGTAGCAGTATTACATGCTATTACAATAGGGTTACATCCAATATCTACTAAATATTTTATATTATCTTCTATTAAACCTTTTACCAATTTTTCATCTTTAACTCCATATGGTGTATTTTTAGTATCTGCTAAATAATATATTTCTTCATTTAAATTTTCATTTTCAATCGCTTCTTTTAAAACAGTAAGTCCACCAAGACCAGAGTCAAAAAAACCTACTTTCATATTGTACACTCCTTTGTATAATTTTGTATTAATTGCAAATAATATAATTAACTACATTGTAGTTTTTTATATAAAAATAGGTGGTATATAAATATCACCTATTTTTTTACATTTCTCTTCTTCCTTCCAAAGCCTTTATAAGTGTAATTTCATCTGTATATTCTAAGTCTCCACCAACAGGAATTCCATGTGCTATACGAGTAACAGTTATTCCTAACGGTTTAATTAATCTAGATATATACATAGCTGTTGCTTCTCCTTCTACTGTTGGATTTGTTGCAAGTATTACTTCTTTAATTTTATCATCACTTAGTCTTTGTAATAGTTCTTTTATTTTTATATCTCCTGCTGTTATATTATTCATTGGTGATATAGAGCCGTGTAAAACATGATATAACCCTCTATATTCATGTGTTTTTTCCATAGCAATTACATCTTTTACGTTTTCAACTACACAAATTTTAGAATCATCTCTTTTTTTATCTGAACATATTTCACATGGATCTTTTTCAGTTAAATTGAAACAAGTTGAACAAAATTTTACATTTTGTTTAGCTTCAATTAAAGTTTTTGACATTTCTTCAGCTACTTGTGCTGGAGACTCTAAAACATAAAAAGCTAATCTTACAGCTGTTTTATGCCCAATTCCAGGTAATCTTTCAAATTGATTAATTAGCTTAGTAACTGTATCTGAGTACATAATCTATCACCTAAAAAAGACCTGGGATATTAAATCCACCCATTTCTTGTTCCATCATTGAATCAGCTTTTTTTAATGCTTCATTTACAGCAGTAAGAACTAAATCTTGTAGCATTTCAACATCATCTGGATCAACTACATCTTTTTTTATTATAATTTCTTTTATTATTTTATCTCCTGTTGCTTTTACAACCACTGCACCGCCACCAGCAGATGTTTCTATTTCCTTAGAAGCTACTTCTTCTTGTTTCTTTTGCATATCTGCTTGCATTTTTTGTGCTTGTCTTAATATGTTTTGCATATTTCCCATTCCACCGCCAGGAAATCCGCCGTATTTATTACCCATAATTTCATCTCATCCTTTCACAAAATTTATTATAATATAGTTTAATTTTATTTTCAAGTCTAATCTAATTTAGTATATTCAATATTATTATCTTTTAATACTTTTTCAATTTTAGAAATAGACTCCTCATTTGCTCCTCTTAATTCTAATATCATATTTTTATTTACTTTATATTTTTCATATAAAGCTGTAGCTATTGTATCTATACTTTCATCTGTTTTTAAAATATTATATGCAAAGTTATTTTTTGTTATAATTCTTACAACGTCATCTATATATATTTTTGCACTAGCAAGTGCTGAAAACACTTTAATCTTACCTTTTTCTACAATAGCTTTCTTTAATTCTTCTGTATTAGGAAATTCTGTTAAATCTTCTACTTTCACATCTGGTGTATTAGATACAGATTTTACTACATTAACTTTAGGTTTTTCTTCTTTAACTACGTTATTATTTTCTACATTAGAAACTATACCATTTTTTATATATTCTTGTAGCTCATTTACCTTATTTTCTAATGCTTGTATTTTCTTAATATATGCCTCATCTACATTTGTATTAGGAACTATATTAGTATTACTACTATTGCTATTTAAATTGCATAATTGTACTATACATGCTTTTAAAACAATTTCTTTTCTAGTAGTAGATTTTAAGTCATTATCTAAACTAGATAATCTATCAATTATATTAATATATCTACTTGTATCTTCATCTTTTGATTTAACCAATCTATTCAAAAATTCACTAGTAACTTCAAAAGTAAATTGTCTTAAATCTTTACCCTTTTTTATAACTGAATCTACAGCCTCAAGAGCTTTTATTGAGTCATAATTTAAAATACTTTCTATTACTGTATTAATTGTATTTTTATCTATTGCTCCAACTATATTTTGTACATCTTCATATTTTAAAGTATCACCTGTTTCGGATATACATCTATCTAATATACTAAGAGCATCTCTTGCTGCACCATCAGCAAGTTTAGCTATGTATTTACATGCCTCATCCTCATATTTTACATTTTCACTTTCTAGCACGAATTTTATTCTATTATATAAATCTTCTTCTGATAACCTATTAAAATCAAACTTAAGACATCTTGAAAGAATAGTTACTGGTATTTTATGTTGTTCTGTTGTAGCAAGAATAAATACTACATTTTCAGGTGGTTCTTCTAGTGTTTTTAATAACGCATTAAATGCACTTGTTGTTAGCATATGAACCTCATCAATTATATATACCCTATATTTTACATCAACTGTTGCATATACTACCTCTTGTCTTATTTGACGTATATTTTCAACACTATTGTTAGAAGCAGCATCCATTTCAATAACATCAGTTATATTTCCATTTAATATTCCTTTACATACTTCACATTCATTACAAGGCTCTCCATCTTGTGGATTTAAACAATTTATTGCTCTTGCAAATACTTTAGCAGCACTTGTTTTTCCAGTACCTCTAGTACCACTAAATAGATACGCATGAGATATTTTTCCGTTTTTTATTTGATTTTTTAATATTTTAGTTACATTTTCTTGACCAATTATACTACTAAAAGTATTAGGTCTATATTTTCTATATAATGCTATATATCCCATTTTAACACCTCACACAAAAAAAACCAAGCACATAGAGTATATTGCTTATTGCTGCTTCCTTCCGGATCTGACAAGGTTCACAGTACTCTATCGCTTGGCATAGGTTTATTATACAATATATTCTATAGTTTTTCAATATTTTTTTCTATATTTTTAATTTTCTAAAATAGTAAAAATGTAATTTGATACATCTTGCTTTAAAACTGACATTCCTTCATGTACTGTTTCATCAGTTGGCATTTCTAATTTCATTGTTGTTTTTACAGTTTGACCTGATATGTCTGTTATATACAAATCAAAAGAAACATCAAATTTTAAAGAGTTTACATCAATATCTAAATATTTAAATATTGAAGCATCATATACTATTTCTTCTATATTGTCACTTACACTTTTATCTGTTATAACGTTATCATTATCTATGCATAAATTTATAACATATTTTCCATTTTCTCTTTCGGTTTTTAAATCAATTCTCTTTAGTTCAGGAGTTATTTCACTCTTTTTATGGTCCTCCTGGCAAATATTCATATTTCCTTTTAGCTCAGGATCTGTTACTGTTAAGTTATCTATATACATATCTGTTGCTTCAATATTTGATTCTATTAGTATAGATACATTGTTAATCTGTGATACATCATACACAAAATCTGATAACTTTTTCATATCAACTGTTTCATCATCTTGAACTTCTGTAAGCTCTGCTGTCGACATTACAACAACATCACTAATTCTAAAATTTCCTTGATTTATTTCACCTGTTGTATCTAATAGCTTAGTTGCTATTATTACAGTAGTTACTACAGATAAAATAGCAACAATTATTATGATAATTCCCTTAACTTTATCCATATATTCCTCCGCTTATAGATAAATTATACAATATATGGATATAAATTACAAGAATAAAAAAAAGGGTTGCAAAAAAACTCCTTAGCAAAAATGGATGAAATTAATTTGTAATGGCAGAGAAGATGCAATAATCTTATTTATTTTTGTTTTAAAATATGATATATTAATATTAGTATATAAGATTGGCGAAATTTTTGTCTTATATACGCTTGTGAAATACAGAGGAGATATGTTAAGGCATATCTCCTCATTGTATATTAAAAATGGGGTTCTTTACAAGATACTGCTGAAAAAATAATATTTTTCAAAAGCACCAATCCACTTTTATATAAAAACCAATCATATATTAATATTTGTTTACCACAATAATATTAATTTTAGATGATTTTATATTAAAAAGTGGGATTGACTAACTTAAAAAATAGTTTTTCAGCAGCCTCCTTTACAATTTCTTTACTTTTTTATGCAAAAACGAGTGAAATTAATTCACTCGTTTTACATTAGGACTTTTTTACAGTCCTTCTTTATTAATCATCATTATTATTTTTACTAGTTTTTCCAAACAATTTGTCAAATTTAGCCTCTAATTCAGACTGCAAATCAAAATCATCATTGTTTTGAGTATTTTTTGATGCCTTAGCAGTAATTGGATCATTATCATTATTTTCATATAAATCATTATATGAAGTCTTCTCCATTCCTTCTACTAATGGGCTATTATCTATATCAGGTTTTCTATCAGCTTTGTATGGATCATATGGCTTTTGACTGCTACTACTACTCATATCAATTTGTATATCTGATTGACTTGAAGCAGGTGTAGCTGTTGTTTGTGTTCTTTGAGAAGTGCTCTCTACTGAGCTTGAATCTATATCTACTTCCTTAGACCTTGCTCTTAAAATTTCTTGTGCTCTTTTCTTTCTATTTGTTAAATATTGTTGAACATCGAAATATGCATAAGGTACAAGCTCTGGTATTGGCATTTCAGTTATACTACCTATTTTTAATGATTCGATAATATCACGCTTTGGATGATATTTATAATACCACGCTTTTTCTGCAAGTATTGGTTTTAATCCTCTTACTAACAAAATTTCTTTTTCATTATCTAGTCTTCTAATTTCATCAACAGTCATAAGGTCTCTAGCTTGTCTTTGTGTACTTACTGATACACCTTGTTTTTCATGTTCTGTTTTATCTTTATTAATAGATTTAGATTCAATTTTAATTGTAGTTTGACCTAAACTCTTAGAAAAGTACTCTGCTGTCTTTTGTGAGTTAGTACCTAATAATAATTGCGTATCACAGTTACCTAGAATGTTTTCGTATGAATCTTTATACAATGACTCTAACTGGTCAAGTGACTGAACAATTATTGATATACTTATACCCAAACTTCTTGTTGTACTTAACTTTTTCTGGAAGTCTGGTATTTGTCCTACGTTTGCGAACTCATCAAGTAAGAAATATACTTGATTTGGTAATCTAGAGCCATAGTCATCTGCTTGTTTATATAATATAGAAAACATTTGGCTAAAGAACATAGTTGAAACGAAATCATATGTACTTTCTGCTGCTGATGTAATTACAAATATAGCTGTTTTCTTTTTAGCAACACTTCTAAAATCTATACTATTTGAAGATGTTATTCTTTGAATAGCAGGCATATCGAAAACACGCATTTTAGAAATAGAAGATATTACTATACTTTGCATTGTTTTATCTGCTGCAGTTTTGAATGATTCATATTGTATTCTTCCAGGATGTTCTGGTTTTAAATCATCTATAAATAATTTTTCAAAAATAGATGAGTCAGCGCCACCTTGACGAATTATATTTAAACAACTTCCTATATTTTGTTCTTCTAGTGGTAAAACAGATAATACATAATATATAGTTGCACTAATTAACATTTTAGCAGTATTATCCCAGAATGGATCATCTCCACCGCCACCTTCTTTATTTGCACCTGTAACAAGAATGTGAGCTAAAGTATCTACATCCTGGTCAGAGCAAATGTTAGCGATTGGGTTATAAAAATCACTATACTTTGGATTAACCAAGTTAAATGCTTTTATTTCATAACCTTCTTGCTCCAAGAATTTAGAAGTTTCTTTATATAGTTCTCCTTTTGGGTCAGTAATTATATATGAGCCTAAACATTGCATAATATTAGGTTTAATATAACATGCTGTTTTACCAGCACCAGAACCACCGACAACCAATATATTCTTGTTTATACCAACTTTTTTAAGGTCAGTACCAAGATAGTGTCTTCTTCCAAGTATAAATCCTTCTTTTCTATTTAAGATTTCTTTTCCATCAGAAGAATGCTTATAATCTTCAGAGCCATCACTCCATTGGCTGGAACCATTTTCTTTACCTTCATATTCACTTTTTGCTTTAGAATTTATCATAGCAAAAATGTATATACCAAATATGATAATGAATATCCATAAAGTTATTTTTAAAAATAGTAAGAAGTCACTAAACATTCCGCCTAAAAATCCCATGTTTGTTATATTACTAAGCCAAGTATTTAGTACTTCAACTAATAAGGAATCTGCACCACTAGCTTTAGCATCTACTATAGACTTTGTTAATGAGCCACCTAAAACAATAGAAGCTATTAAAGCAAGAACTATTAATATTGGTGCATGTTTTTTGAAATTTTCAAAAAATTGTCTCATTTTTCAACCTCTCTTTTATATTAAACTATAGGTTCATCTTCTTCTTTTACATTAGGCTCTACGTTATTTTCTACTTCTCTTTCTTCTACTTTTTCTTTTGCTTTTTCTTCCTTCGCTTTGTCCCTTCTTAATTGTTGTGCAGCTTTAAATTTTCCTTCATTTAAACGTACATTTCCTTCAATTTCAGTATTATCCATACTTGGTCCGTCTCTATTAATTACATCTTTACCCTTTTCTACATCTGCACGTAATACATATTTTGCTGTGTATTTATTTTCTCCCATTTTTTATTCCTCCTTATTCCTCATCTTCTAATTTTACTTCTAAAACTATATATGGTCTATTAGGCATAATTTTACATCTACCTCTAATATTACCATTTTCATCTTTATATAGTGATGGTTTTACTTCTTCACCAGTTTGAGAATCAATTATAGAAAAGTTTCTCTTCATATCTGGTGTATAAGCCACATCTTTATACTCTATCCCCTCAACATTATATATTGAGCCATATGTTAAAGGTACATTTGATTCTTCTGTTCTAAATCCTTGACTATCTAAAACACCTGTACTTAAAAAAGCCTTTTTATCTGTAAGTGTTAAAAGTACAATATCGTCAACGTCATCATTATTTTCAATTAATACATTAAATATTTTTTTGATTTGACCATTTTCATTTACTTCAACACTTCTTAGCATTTCAAGTGAAAGTAGTGCATAACCTTGTGCATATGCATCATAGTCTTTTTCTACCAAAAATGCTAATGTATTCATACCTGGCATATCAAGTACTTCAAATTTATTCATTTGCAATAAATTATCCATATTCAACCTCTCCTTTAATTATGCTTTTCTAACTAAAACCATTGGTGTTAATGTCTTAGCTTGACCAGCAGGATTATCTTTTACCATTCCTTTTAGTTCAGCATCATCATATTCTATACTATCTGCTTTTCCTAAAATTTCTACATTAAAGTCATTTGCATCAACAATCATACATTTTACGCCAGTAGCTTCATATATTTCGTTACATACTCCTGTAGAATTTTCAGGAATTCTAATTCCAAACTCTGCATAGTCTGAAAATACATTTCCATAAAAACCGTCAAGTCCACTTACTTCTTGACCAACTATTTCATAAAAGACTCCTCTTTTGCCAAATAGTTTGCATACTCCACCAGCAAATGCAGCCCAAATTACTTTTAATGGTCCACATAGATTAATTGCAAATTGCATTTTATATGGATTATCAACGCCTACACCAGCATCACTTCTCATTGCAAATTTAGATAAAAACTTTGCAAGACCTGATACTTTAACGTCTTTTTTGTATACAATTCTTCTTTGACACAAGCTAATTATTTTTTCACTTATGGATACTATATCTCCTTCTTCATAGATAGGTACAACATATTTTTTAATAATATCTACATAACTTTCACCTAATTGAATATAGTGAGTTTCTATAGCATGTCTTAAATATTTATTGTCACCTACTTGAATTTCTACGTTTTTTCCTTCTAATGCTTTAAACTCCATAATAAGACCCCCTCTAGTAGTTATTATATACTATAATAATTTTAGTATAAAAAAAAATAAATGTCAATAAAATTGACATTTATTTATATTTTGCTCACTATTAAACTTGTTTCTTTCTTTTACATAACTCAAACTTAGAATTATCTCTTACAGTTTCCACATTAATATAGCAAATATATACCTCTCCTGGCTTCTTGTCTAAAAGTAATACGTCAGCATATATTTTCTTAAACATTTCAACCACTATTTGTCGTATAGCTCTAGCACCAGTTTTTAGCTCTATTGCTCTTTTTGCTATTTCTTCAACAATTTTTTCTCTGTTATTTAAAACTACTTTGACATTTAGTTTTTTTAGTTCATCTATATATGAATTAAATATAGATAATTCAGAGTTTTCTATTATTTTAATAGCCATATCAAGATTCATTGCATTAAACTCTTGGATACTATCCATTCTACCAATAAGTTCACTTTTAAATCCCGAATTAATTAAATCTTCTGGTATAAAATTAGGATTGGCTTCCTCTTTATTTTTAAACTCTTTCTTATCATTGCCAAAGCCAATTTTTTTATCTTTACCTAATCTTTTTTCTCTTTCTTTATATGTTGCCTCACAAGCACCAATTAAAATAAAAGTAACCAATTCAGTATTAAACATTCCTTTATTAGTCATAATGTTACATCCTTCAAGCATTTTTAAAAGGCTATCTTGTACACTAGTTGTTGAAACTCCACTTCTATCACCATTATCTGTTTTTTTATCTATCTCATCAAATATAATAATTCCTCTTTCTGCTCTTTGTATATCTCCTCCTGCTTGATTTATTAGTTTTACAATAGAGTTTTCAACACTATCACCAACATATCCTTCCTGAGTATACTTAGAAGAATCTTCAAGAACATATGGAATTTGTAATTCTTTAGCAATTTGCTTTATAGTCTCAGACTTTCCATTACCAGTGCCACCAATTAGAAATATATTGCTCTTAAACTGTGGATTACTCGTCATACTATTTCTAATTATAGTGGATAAAATAACTTTTATAGGTTCATCTTGCCCTATAATTTTTCTAGTTACATTACTATATATTTTGCTAAAATCAAAAACTTGGCTTTTATTTTTTTGAGCTATTTGTTTAGAACGATTAATAATACTATTTGTATAGCCATTGTAGTCGCCAAAATAACTTTTGTCATTAGGCTCATTGTCTTCCATTATATCTTCAAAGCTATAATTATCTTCATACATTCCAATTAATGTATCAGATAAATCTAATAGTTTATCTAAATGATAAGCCTGTAGCTTTTTCTCACACTCGTCACAAATTAAAGAGCCTTCCATAATTAAAACTTTTGAAGTATAAGTGATAATCTTTCCGACATATTTTACATCTAAAAATATTATTATTATTCATAACAATTACCTCCCTCCATTTAATTAAATATTAAGTAATACCTAAAACGATTGTCATAATAATACCATTTTTAAAATTAGTTGTCAATAATATAGAAAAAAGGTCCATAAAATGGACCTTTACTTTAGTATCTTAATAAGCCGGATTCTGTATTAGATGATCATTTATCTAGAATATATATTGCTATATATTTCAAGCCACCAACTCAAAAGAAGGCGAGCAACCTTATACTTTTTGTCTGGTGTTGCACTAGGTGGGGTTTACACTGCATTTATGTCTCCATAGCTGCCCGTAGGCTCTTACCTTACGTTTTCACCCTTGCTATAAATAGCGGTTATTTTCTGTTGCACTTTCCTTAGGATTACTCCCACTAGACGTTATCTAGCACCCTGCTCTGTAGTGTCCGGACTTTCCTCTTGTATACAAGCGATCATCTGAGATACTAAAGCATATTAATTATACCATATTTTTGCCTAAAAGTACAGTTTTAAGAGTTTCTTTAGTGAAAAAATAAGTGAGAATTTCTCACTTATTCTATTGTTTTGTTAGCCATTTCTTTTATTTTTTCTTCTTTATGACGCTTTGCAATTCTTTCTCCAAGTAGCTTATATATAACTGATGCGATTGGAACTGCAATAAACATACCAATTATACCAAATCCATTGCCTCCAACAAGTACGGCAAGCATTACCCAAATAGCTGGAAGTCCAACTCTGTTTCCAACAACTCTTGGATATATTAAATTACCATCAATTTGTTGTAGTATAATAGCCATAACTATAAACCACAAAGCCTGCATTGAATTTGCACCTAAAATAATTATAGCTCCTATTGCTCCACCAATCCATGGTCCAAATACTGGAATAATATTACTTAGTCCTACAACTACAGATATACTTAATGAATATGGCATTTTAAATATTGTCATACATATAAAGCATAGTATTCCAAGAATAATTGCCTCAATAAATTGTCCTCCAAAGAAGCTCTTAAAAGTGTTATTTGTAACGTTTCCAATGTAAAATAATTTATTTGCTTTTTCATCAGAAATAAATGAACGAATTAATTTTTTTAATTGCTCTATTAGTCTTTCTTTTTGTGCAAGCATATAAACTGCAAATATTATTCCCATAATGAAATTAATAATTGTTCCAATAACACCTTTTACCAAACTAAAACCTGCACCAATTATGCCTGAAATTGCATTTTTTACCATTTCTGTTGTACTAGCATCTAGTTCTGCCCAATTTGGTGTAAATGCTTTTATTTTTTCCATAGTTTCTGGATTATTTCTGGCATGTTCAAGTAGCCAATCTTTTGCATTGTTAAAAGCAACTGGTAAATTTTCTTTAAATATTTCTACTGTATTTGCAAGTTGAGGAATAATAATTAAAAGAACACCAGCTATTATAGCAACAAATACTAAAAGAGAAAATATAATTGCTATTGGTCTTAGGCCTTTTGAATTTTTTTGTACTTTCTTATTTTTAGTTTTCTTACTATTTCTCTTTTTCCAAAATCTTTCAAAAGCACTAAGTGGAATGTTCAATATAAACGCCATCGCAAAGCCAATAATAAACGGCTTTAAAAGATTAAGTAAATATCCAACATATTTTATATTTATCAATGCAAAAACTAATAGTGCTGCATATGTTATTATTAACAAAATCTTTTTGACATTCTTACTATTTAATTCAAACATAAGAATACCTCCTCACTTTAAAAATTATAACATAAAATCTAATTATTTAAAAGATTTAGCCCTATTTTCTATTAAGTATATTATTTATTTTATGTTAATTTTGTATTCATATTATAACACATTATTTAAAATAAGCAACAAAAAGATGACTTCTTTTACAAAGTCATCTTTTAATTTTATTCTTCGTCTGTATCAGGATCTTCTGGTACTTTTGCTATATTTATTACTTTTCCACCATCAGATGTTCTCATCAAAGTAACACCTTGTGTATTTCTTCCTAATATGCTAATGTCTTTAACATTTATTCTAATGATTACACCAGTATCAGTAATCATCATTACATCTTCATCTTCTCCTACAATTTTTACGCCAACTATATTTCCAGTTTTAGATGTAACTTTATATGTTAAAACACCTTTACCAGCTCTTCCTTGACATCTATAATCTTCTATTTCAGATCTTTTACCAAATCCGTTTTCAGTTATAGCAAGTACATAACCATTTTCTCCTTCAACTGGTTTTATAGGTTCCATTCCAATAACTCTATCGTCATTTGAAAGTTCTATACCTTTTACACCCATTGAAGTTCTACCAACTGCTCTAACTTCTTCCTCTTTAAATCTAATAGATAAACCATTTCTTGTTACTATTACAATATCGTTAGTACCATTAGTTAATCTTACATCTATTAGTTCATCATTTTCTTTTAATGTTATAGCTTGTATTCCTGTTTTTCTAATATTAGAATATTCAGAAAGTTTAGTTTTCTTAACAAGACCATTAGATGTTGCCATTAAAACATATAATGAATCATCATTAAAGTCTTCTACTGGCATAACAGCAGCTATTTTTTCACCTTGAGAAAGTTGTAATAAATTAACGATAGCTGTACCTTTTGCAGTTCTTCCAGCTTCTGGTAATTCATATGCTTTTAGTCTAAATACTTTTCCGCTAGTAGTAAAGAACATTATACTATTATGTGTAGATGTTACAAATAAATGTTCAACAAAATCATCTTCACGTGTATTCATAGCAGTTAGTCCCTTACCGCCACGTTTTTGACTTCTATATGCATCAGCAGAAATTCTTTTAATATAACCAAAGTGTGTAAGAGTTATAACTGTATTTTCTTCTTTTATTAAAGATTCAACATCAATTTCTCCATCACCATGTGTTATTAAAGTTTTTCTTTCATCTCCAAATTTATTTTTTAGTTCTATTAACTCATCTTTAATTATTTCTTTTACTAATTTTTCAGATGCAAGAATTTCTCTTAAATGTTTAGCAAGAGCTACTAATTCATTATATTCTTCTTCAATTTTATCTCTTTGTAATCCTTGTAATCTTCTAAGTTGCATATCCAAGATAGCTTGTGCTTGTACTTCAGACAAGCCAAATCTTTTCATTAAGTTTTGAAGTGCATCATCATAAGAATTTCTAATTACTTTTATAACTTCATCAATATTATCTATTGCAATTCTTAATCCTTCTAAGATATGTATTCTAGCTTCAGCTTTATCTAAATCGAATTTTGTTCTTCTAATTACAACATTTTCTCTGTGTTGTATATATTCAGCTAATATTTCTCTTAATGTTAAAACTCTAGGTACTCCATTAACTATAGCAAGCATAAGCATACTTTGGGTGTTTTGTAATTGAGTATGTTTATATAATAAATTTAGAACAACATTTGGATTAGCATCCTTTTTAAGTTCTATAACTATACGTACAGAACAATTCATGCCAGATTCTCTATCTGTTTCATCTCTTAAATCAGAAATACCCTCTATAGTTTTAGATTGTACTAATTTTGCTATGCTTTCTACTAAAGCAGCTTTATTTACTTGATATGGTATTTCAGTAACTATTATTCTAAATCTACCTCTATTATCTTCTTCAATTTCGGCTTTTGCTCTTAAGCATACCTTTCCTCTACCAGTTGTATAGGCTTCTTTTATTCCCTCTTTACCTACTATAACACCTGCAGTAGGAAAATCTGGACCTTTTATATATTGCATTAATTCTTCATTAGTTATATCTGGATTTTCTAATTGAGCTATTGTACCATTAATAACTTCTGTTAAATTATGTGGTGGTATGTTTGATGCCATACCTACAGCGATACCATATGCTCCATTTATTAGTAAGTATGGTAATTTTGCTGGTAATACAGTAGGTTCTTTAAGTCTATCATCATAGTTTGGAATAAAATCTACTGTTTCTTTATCTAAATCTCCTAGCATTTCTAATGCTATTTTTTCAAGTTTTGCTTCTGTATACCTCATTGCGGCTGGTGGATCGTTATCCATTGAACCAAAGTTTCCATGTCCATCTACTAAAGGATACCTTAATGAAAAGTTTTGAGATAAACGTACTAGAGCATCATATATAGCAGCATCACCATGTGGATGGTATCTACCCATTGCACTACCTACGATATTAGCACATTTTCTATACGCCTTTTCTGGCCATAAACTATCTTCATACATTGTATAAAGAATTCTTCTATGTACAGGTTTTAAACCATCTCTTACATCTGGTAATGCACGAGAAACTATAACACTCATAGCATAGTCGATATATGACCTTTTCATTTCTTCTTCTATTTTTACAGGTACAATTTTTTGCGCCGATAAAAAGTTTTCATCTTTAATGTCCATTATATTCATACCTCCATTTGTGCTATTCTTCCCATATTATACTAAAAAAAAAATAAAAAAGCAAGTTAATGTTCTTGAATTTTGTATTAAATATGATATAATAAAAATCAGTTAAACTATTAGTTTTTAAAGGGGTACTATATGAAATACAAAAACTATTATGCAATATTAGAAGTAAACAGAAAAAGTTCTGATCAAGATATAAAACTTAACTTCAGACGACTAGCAAAAGAATATCATCCAGATAAGAATAAACAACCGGGTGCAGAAGAAAAGTTTAAAGATATAAACGAAGCATATGCTGTATTAATGGATGTAGAAAAAAGAAGAAAGTATGATAGACAAGTAGCAAAATATGGATACGGCTTTGCAAATGTAGAATCAGGTTTGCAAGATGTAAAATATGAGTTTAAATCAGGTGCAAATGTAATAAATGACTTGTTAGGTCAAATATTAGGATTTAGAAAAGATTCTTCTAACTCAAATCCTGATATAGATAGTGTTGAGAAAAAGCAAAAACCTATTAGAGGTACTGATATAATAACACACCTTGACGTAACACTAGAAGAAGGCTTCTTTGGAGCAGAGAAAAAGATAGCTATAAAAGCATATAAAACAGGAATGAAAACTTTTTCAGTAAAAGTACCTGTAGGTATAAAAAATGGTGACAAAATTAGATTAGCAGCTCTTGGTAACCCAGGAAAAAATGGTGGAAAAAATGGTGATTTAATAATTCATGTTAAATTACTAGAAAGTGATGAATTTAAAATATCTGGTTCAGATTTTATTAAAGAGATAGAAATTACACCTGCAGTTGCAGCTCTTGGTGGAAAGTATAAATTACAAGTTATGGATGAAAAGTTATTTGTATCACTTCCTAAGCATCTTAAAGATGGCGAAATAGTAACAGTACCTAACAAAGGATATATAAAAGAAGACGGACAACGTGGAGATTTAAATTTAAAAGTTCATATAGATTTACCAGATGATATATCTGAAAGAGAAGAAAAGCTATACGAACAATTATTAAAAATTGAAAGAAAACGTGAAGAATTTAATTATTAAAACTAAAAAGAATACATATTTTACATGTATTCTTTTTTTAGTCTAATAGGTTAAAATAATCATCAACATTTAGTATTTTAACATTAGCATTTGGCGGTATTTTTTGCACATAATCATCATAATTAGAAAAAAATCTAATATGTGTTGCCAATATTCTTTTTATATTTAGTTCATTTACATCCTTTAGAATTTTTTCAGTTTTTCCATGATAGTTTTGGAAAGAGTGAAATCTTTTATTCGGATAACCAGCATCTACTAAAACGGTATTTGCATTTTTAATAAACTGCTTTAAATTATCACAAACAAGTGCTATATCTGATGTATAGACAAATACATCTTTATCAATAGTAAGCTTTGTAGCATAAGACTCTCCTTTGTGTATAGTTTTACAAAATGAAAATTTAACATTGTCAATATTAAATTTAACACTTTCATTTAAAATTTTAAGTCTATATTCATTTTTAAATGTCTTAATAAATGTATATGCAATACTTTTTTTAGGCATATATATTTCTACTCTTTTTTTATCTTTATGCAATATATTATATATGAGCAAATAGAATGACAAAAATATCAACGAAAAATTATGATCAATATGGTTATGTGATATTATAATTACTATATTGTTTATATCTATTTTTTCTTTCTTTAATATTCTTAAAAATTTAAAGAATATTCCAGCACCAAAATCTAAAAACACTTCTTTACTAAATCCTTTTATCCTATAGCATGTATTTTTATATTTGCCAAATGTTCGTATATTAGGTGAATAATTACCTAGTACATATAAGCTAAAATTATTCATTTGCATCACTCCTTTTAAATTATTATTAGGATTAATAATTAAAGCACCAGCATATTATATCACAAATATTGTTATTTAGAAAGAGTTGCTTGAAAATTAGTGTTTCTATACGTTTTTCAGTAGGTGTCAAAATTGAATTTTACATAAAAATATGGTATAATTATACTATAAATAATTTTTTGTTTTTACACAGAATTGTGTAAAAGAAGGAGGTTATATAATGAAAGATTATTTAAAAGAAATTTTTGCAGGAATTGTCATTCTTGCAGTATTGATAGCAGTTGTAATTACTAGCAATGTAAAAAGCAACTTAGAAGATGCAACATCATATGATTGCAATTACCACAGCATAAATATATTCCGTACAGTTATAGACATCAAAAGTCAAGATAAAGACTATGCAACTATAGAAGGAGAACATGTAAAAGTGTTCGTACTAGACCCACTTGTAATGAAAAAAGATGATGAAGTTGTTGGAAAGGCTGGTGATAAATATGATTTTATTACTCAAGACTCTCATACAATTTCTCTTAATGACAGTTTATACAT
Organism: uncultured Clostridia bacterium; assembly: GCA_947627255.1. Taxonomy (GTDB): domain Bacteria; phylum Bacillota; class Clostridia; order TANB77; family CAG-465; genus CAG-465. Next base: position 22,256 of record CANQVI010000021.1, read on the forward strand.
CCAAATGAGTGGGGACATAAAAGTCTTTGGAGAACAATATAATATTTATGACAGCAATGGTAAATACATCGGTAAGGCAGATTTTAATGCATTCGGAACAAACGGAACATTTGAAGATAAAAACGGAAATGTAATTGCAGAGTACAACTCAGGACTTTTTAGAAAGGACTACACAGTCACTATAAAAAATGATACAAATATTAATGAAGATGCAATTCTTCTTATGTTCGCATCATATGCAAGTGACTTTGCCTTTGATAATGACTAAAAAAGACGGTTAACTATACCGTCTTTTTTATTTACTTACGATTTTCTTTTTTAATAGTCTAATATCTTCTCCAACAAACCTACAAACTAAGAAATCTCCTAC
>CANQVI010000022.1 GCA_947627255.1 uncultured Clostridia bacterium
GTATCTGATGATTTTAAATATGAATCGTCTAATCTATATACATTAAAATTATTTACTTTATAATATACTTTTCCATCTGTTATTGTTTTTTCGTATGCTAAATCTTTTACTATATACTTTGGAGTAATAAAATATGGAATTAATTTTCCTCCAGCTGGTACATATGTTATATCTGACATTAATTCTGCACCATTGCCAGTCCATACATTTGTATTACTCAATAATCTAGGTGATATATTACTTACATTTTGCTCTGTATAGTAAAAATCTATTATTGTTACGTCATTGCTATTTGATTGTTTTGTAGTAAATTGTGATGTAGCTGAATTATTAGCATATGCTATATCTAGCTGACCAATACCAGCTCTATATGTGCTTTTCTTTTGTTCCATTATTTCATATGCTTCATCTAAACTATACATCGTACAAACATTAGCACCTAAGTATTTATACATTTTTCCATCTGACTTTACAACTAAAGATTTAGTTATACTCATTGTAGCTGATACATCATAGTTATAATATTCATTATATTCAATTTCGGCATCATCAGAAGTCGTTTTATCTAGTAGCGAAATATTTCCATTACTATCTATTATCTCTTGCTTATTGTTAGATAAATTAGGTATTATATTACCTGTTTCTCTATTTATATGTCTTACAAATACTTCTCTTCCTGTTTCATATCCATATACATGCATATGAGGAATAACTAGCATACCAAATATAATTAATGTAAAAATTAATATTTTCTTTTTCATATTAATCACCTACACTAACTATACTGCTGTTTGATTTTACCATCATAGAATGTATAGTCCTTTCTACATTAAATAATGTTTGTGATTCTTCATTTTTATGCATTATAACATCTACATATACTTCGAATTCTTTATTTTTATATTTAACATTATTACCTTTTAAATCACAATATAATAAGTTTTCATCTGTATTTGAAGATTCTACCTTACATTCAATTTTTGTTCTTACTCTGTAGTTTTCGCCATCAAAATATATACATGGTAATTGAGCAGTTACTGTACCAGATAGCTTAATATTATTATTTTTTACATAGCTTACATATTCTTCTAAATCTTTATTGCTAAATTCTTCATATGCATATTTTTTTAATTTTCTTTTCATCTGCTCAACTGAGATATTTTGATAATCTATATTTACTAAATAACTATAATAACTTTCAACAAAGTTTTTTATTTGTGAATAGTATTGTTTATTATCTTTATACAAGTCTATAGGAGATATAAATCCTTCATTTTGGCTATTTTCAAAATCTATCTCATATATATCCTTTTGAACGCTTGCTAATATATATGGATAACTATCAACATTTGCAGGTATTTTATCTTCGTTTATATTTAGTCTTGCATTTCCTACTGTTATTGTATTATATTTTTCTGCAAAATTTATAATTAATTCATTTAATTTTCCTTTATATAAGTTTTGATTTCCATTTATATTTTTAGTATTAGCAGTTATAACTTGAGAATTTATTAAGTCATATATTGCTAATTTTTGGTCTGCATTGTATGCATTAATATCTTTAACTTTTACTTTAGCTTCTGTATCTAAATCTTGATTAAGAATTTTAGATTTTACATTATATAGCCATACTAATACTTCTTTATATTTAACTTTATCATCTGCATTCTTTTCATTTACTTCCTCTTTAGTAAGTATTCCCTGTTTTATAGCATACTCTACCCATATTGCATTAGAATATGTTTCTTCTGTTGGAAGTGCAATTCCTTCTATATCTGGTACGTTATATACGCATGATAAAATCATTTTTACTGCTTCAGATTTAGTTACTTTATCTCTAGTATTAGCTCTTGCATTATTATATACTTTAGAAAAGCCATAAATATCCATTTTTTCTTCATACTTTTCATATTTGCTATAATTAATATTTATTAAAGTGTAACCTACTATGAAAACTACAACTGCTATAGCAATACATACTGTTGTTATTATTATTGTCTTTATTCTATCTTTTCTATCTTTTTCTTTACGTATTTTTAAACGTTCTTCTTCATTTTTATATGAAGGGACAAAATTTTCTTCCATCTAGGTTACACCTCCTTTTTTTATGGATTACATATAGGGCAAGGATAAAATCCTTTAAAAGTTTGTTTAACTGAGTTTAATGTACCTGTTGTAGTTGCTGTTGCTGCTTCTTGTCTAGAAGTAGCATATCTTGGTGACATATCATTTATCTTTGAGCATCTATATTCTGGGCAGTTTATATCTTTATGATATAAATTCATTTTTACAAGCGAATCATCATTTGGTGCAGTGAAATAATATCTAGTTGCTTGATTTAAACTACTAAGTCCATATGCTTTAGTATTTAGATATTTGTTTCCTACAGATATTCCTTGAACAAATGCAATCATTCCAACACTATCTATCATACCATATAAATCTGATTCAGCTGTAGCAGGAAATGAAAAATTATATGTTATTCCTGCTTGTCTAGCATATGAATTATTAGCATTTACAGAGTATGATAATTCGTTTGCAACTGTATTTGCAATTATGGACTTTCTCATATCTAAAAGATGAGAAATTATTTTAGACTTTAAATTGTCTTTTTCATCTGAAGAAACAACTCCTGCAACTAAATTATCATTATTACTGCTATCATCTACATAAAATGTTTCTGCTTCTATTTCTTCATCATAAACATAGTCATATCCTCTATGTACTATATAATTATCCATTGTAAACTCTACTGTATGAGTAGATACTATATCTGATGTTGTACTACCAGATACAAAATTATATTCCATGCCATTTCTTACTATAGAATATGTATAAGTATAATATCTTTTAGGTCTTAAAACCCTTTGGACACTAGAAGTGCCATCAGCTGCTATTACAGTTTCATTTTGCGATACTCTTACTCCATCATATTCTATAACGGCCACTGCTGGAACAAAAAGGCTTAAATATGATTCTGCCGCTTCGTTTCCACGTATTCCTAAAGTATTATACATTGATTCAAAAAATGCATCAACACCTACTTTAGCATTAACATTTATTTTCTTATTTTCATTTTCTGAATATCCATAGTCTATTTGTTTATCATCACTTTCAACTTGTTTCATTTGATATGAAGCATCATCTACAGCGGTATCTATTACATTTTGATAATACATTTCCATTTCTTCAGCTTTAATAGTAAAGGTTACATTTATATATAGTACTATCATATATGGTAACATTATTGCTATAAAAACTAAAGCAAAATCTGTTATTTTCACCTTTTCACCCCCTAGACTTCTGGAATTGTTACTGATTCATTAATTTTTATTGCTATTTTTTCTGAACTTGCACTAGAATTTTTTGAGAATTTTCCTTGTATTGAATTTGCAGGTAAGAAGCATTGAAATATATTATACTGCTTATCTGAAAAATAATTATTAGTTTTATTTTCATCTAGTACAAATTCTACTATATATTCTCCCTCGTCACTACCTTCTGATATTGAAGATGGTGATATATAACAGTTAGGATTTGTTCCTACTAATCTTATATTATCTGTTACTTTACTAGCAATGTTTGTATCATCTGCATTTAATACTCTTACTTTAAATTTTAGTATTCTATCTTGTGGATTATTAAAATTATATTCTGGGAATCCATTATTTTCTTCTGGTTCGTTTGCATTTTCTAATTTCATAGTAACTAATATATCACTTTGATATAGCTGACTAACTAATGTATTTTCCCAATTATTATTTTTAATTGTCGCTCCATATGATATATTAATTTTTTCTTTTGGTGTACTTGATATTATTGCACTTAATAGTGCAGCCGCCATAGTTGTATTTGTATTTTTTACTTTAACATAGAACTTATCTCCTACATCAAAAAAGAATGCATTATTTCTTAATGTGTTATCTTTGGCTATAACTGTACTTGTTTGTCCACTATCATCATTGAAAATATCTTTATTATAATATGATTTATATTGCTCTATAAATGTTTTGTTATCTTCATCTGTAGAAGTATTATTTGGATCTACTGTTATTACCCTTTTTTGTGCCTCAACTTCAATATCATACGAATTACCAGTTGATGATAATCTTTCTATAAATTTATCATACATATTTTGATCTAGATATCCATTTTCTGCTACTTCGTCTACAAACATAGTTACAGTTTTTAAAGCAACATTATATGACATATCATCTTGTCTTTCAAAATAATTATATAACGGAAGAATTATAATAAGAATAACAAGTAATATTACAGCTACTATTATACTGAATGAATCCTTCATATTTTTCCTCCTTTATATTACCAAATTTCGTTTAGTTCTTCCTCTGTCGCTTTTATTATATTTATATATGTATTTTTGTCATTTGTATTTTCTCCGACAGTTAGTATATATTTATTATTTATCCCAACTTTTTCAATTAGGTCTTTATATTTTAAATTGTCATTATCTAACATTAAAGGTGTATCATTTTTTGTATTTAAATTTATACTAACAACAATATTGTTATTATAATCTTTATCTGAAAATCTATCCTTCTTTATATAGTTATAATAATATGAAATAACTTCTTGTCCAGATAATATAAGATGTCTATTAGTTGGTACATTCATAATAACTGCATCATTAGATTGTTTATGCATATAGTCATATGCTTGTTCAGAATAATCTAATAGTGATGAAAATAGAAAGATAGTAAGAGATAAAGCAATTACAAATAGCATAGTATATATTCCAATATATATTGCTTCATTTGCATTTTCCATTTTTCATCACCCCCTATATTTTAGTAAAAGTTATTTTTGTTTTAATTACACCGTCATATTCTACTTCTTCTACAATAGAAGAAAATTTATCTTCATATTTTAAATTTTCATTATTTAATTGCTCTTGTAGTAATGCTATACCATCTATATTATTAACATCTATATCTGTATAGCTTACAACAACAAAAGGGTCATCATAATATTTATTTGCACAGTTTATAACATCCATACCTGTAATAGTAGTATTATCATACATTGCATATTTTCCAAATCTAGATGCTATACTTGTATCTGTTTCGTTAACCTGCTTGTATATTTCTTGCATTTGAGAGAAAATCCCTATTACGCCAGATACAATAATCATTGTAATAAATATTCCTACACCAAACATTATTGCTTTACTTGTAGACTCTCCCAAATTTAACTTCCCCCTTTCTATTCAAGATTATATTTTGCTTTATCTACTTCATAGTTCTCTTTTATTTCTTCTTCTGTTAAAGCTCTATTATATATTCTTATTGAATATATTGTTCCTTTTAACTTAGGTGTTGCACCAACTCCAACTAACGGATTACCACCTATTACAAAGCTAGAGCCAGTAGCTGGTTTAAGATAAGTTTCTGTAAAATCTTTTCCTTCTATATTTCCATTTATACTTAATAACTGTGCATTAACCTCATATGCCATACCTGACTCATCAGTATCTAATATCATTTTTCCAAAAGAGCCAGATATAGAATAAATCTTATTAGGTTGCACTATTTCATTTCCTACTACTGAAGAAATACTATTATTACCACTTGCGTCTAGAGTGTTAATATCAAAAGAAATTTTTCCTCTTTTATTTATATCTGCACTATTTAACTGATTAAATATTAAACCTATTCCACCATTATTAACATTACTTAGTACAGATTGCTCTGTGTTATCCACATCATTAACAGTATCAAATTTAACAACTGCTTCTATTGTCATTTCATCTAAATTAAAATCTTTTATAGCTACATACTCTTTACCAGAAAAATGTAATCCATTAAATATCCAACCTGATTCATCATTAAAATCGAAATCTGAAAGTGTTGAATTATTACCATTTCCACTTATATCAGTCCATGTGTCTGTTTTATTTGAATGAACAGTACCATTATTATATTCACCATCAAGTAAAACAACAAGTCCATTTGTTATATATGAATTTACAAGAGATGCTGTATTAGATTTATCATTTTCAGGATTATAGTTAGTTGTATCATCATCAACTATTTTATCTCTGTATGTTTCTGCTTTTACCGTTCCACCATAATTTACATATATTCTAGTGTTATTGTTTCCTGCTACTCCAAAAGTTATAATATTATAAATTACTGTTGCCATAGTAGTATTTTTATTTTTTATAATTACACTAAATTCATCACCTTTATTTAAAGTATATATATTTGTATTTTGATTTGGCGATAATTCATAAATACTAGATATAGCTGGTAGACTTCTATAGTCTAAACTTTTATATGTATCTAAATTAGTATTTATAGTTACTCTTTTATCCATAGATGAAATTACATCTAATATTTGTGCTTGTGTGTATTTCTTTTCAGATAAATCATATGCAAGTACTAAATTATTATATGTACCAGCATTTTTTCCGTCATTTATGACTATCTGTCCATTTTCATATTCATCTTTATATAAGTTATAATCAAACTTACCAGCTATTGTCTTTAAATCATCAGTATATGAATATATAACTGGATTATATTTTTTTGCAGTATGCTCCATATATATGTCATAACTATTTTGTGTTACTGAGAGCTCAGATAAAAATTCACTATACATATCTGAACTTATATATCCCTTAGAATTAACATTTTCAACAAAGTCTGTTGTTATTTTTAAGGCAAGAGCATAAGAAATGTCATCTCGCTTTTCATAAGCAATATAGACTGGTAATATAAAAAATATAACTACTGAAATTAAAATAGATACTACTTTTTGTAAAATTCCATCCATATTATACTCCTTTAATTGTTATGTTTTTCTCTCCTGTCTGATCATTTTCTTGTACATTAATTGTAAAATCTTGATTGTCCATTATATATCTTAAAGCTGTATTATACAAATTTTTTCTTACTTCAATGTCTTTTGAGTCAATTGTTATTCCACCATAAACTTGAACATTTTGATTTGAATCTATATATTTAATATCTAGTACAGAAATAACTACATTTGGATTCTCTTGGAAATAACTTAAAACATTGATTACACTTGTTCCTTTTATATAGTTTCCTGTGCCACTCATAAGAAGAGTAGATTCAATGTCATTTCTAGTTATTGTTCCATAGTCTTTACCACTACCAACGTTTTCAACAAGTTTAAGGCTTGTATTAAAAAATATAATTATAGCAGAAACTGTCATTATACCTATAAATGTTGTTACACCTATCATTAAAGCCTTAGATAAGTTGTCTTCGTCCATATTCTACTCCCTCCTTTAGCTACATTTTAAAAAACATTATAGTATTCTTTAAAATATATCTATATATAGGGTTCAAGGTATATAACGTGCATTATATACCTTGAAACATTTATTAAAAAATTAAATTCTTGTAAATCTTATTCCCATTAATACGTCACCGCTTGTACTTTTAACTAATTCAGCCATATATCTAGCATTAGCTGGAACATAGTTTGCAGTGTCTGTAGAATCAGTTAATTTACTAACTTTTGATTGCACATTACTAGAGTCATAGTTTAAACCTTTATCTAGAACTAATGTACCATTTCCTCTTATTTTACCATATTCAAGGTAGTCTGCAGCACTTGTAGCTTTTACTTCAAGTACCATACTTTGATCTGTACAATATAGTTGAATAGCAGAAATAACTTCAGAACCTGTTACTGTAACACTATCATATTTTGCATACAGTTGTTGCTCTAATGCTTCACTTATATTTGCTATTCTACCTGTTGCTTTATTTATTAATTCTATAGCTGGATTTACTATTAACATAACAGCAGCTATGATAAGAATTGTAACAAATAATCCAACACCAATCATTATTGCCTTTTGTGCATTATCCATTTTTATTCCTCCTTTACACAATTATATTAAAACATCTTTCGATGATTTAAACTAAAATGCCATTTGTCCAAAGTAGTTAAGCATTTGTAATATACTTACTATTAGTAGTGGTGCTACTAAATATCCACCAATCAATAATACCATTGGAGTAAATCCAAGTACTTGACCAATAGATGATTTTCTTTTAACTAAGTTTTCATTAGCTTCTTTTCTCTTTTCATAGAAGAAAGCTCTTTCTGTTTCTAATTCATCAAACGCTGCTTTAACAGGTATTCTTGTAACAGCTGATTGTAATTGTTCAATAATTCTTTGGAAATCTTTATTAGGAACAGAATCTTTTAACTCTTCTAATGCCTGTTCAGCACCTGCTTCATAGTTATTTAAGCATGTTGCAATAGGCTCCCTAAAAGCATATGAAAATCTAGCTAACCATTCAAGAATAGTTTGGACATCAACTCTATCAATATGCATTAACATTAATATAATAGACTGGAATTGCATTATTTCATTTTCTTTATCCATTTTTCTAACACTATTTTTCATATAAAGTATTACATTAGGAATATAATATGCAATTACGCCAATAATTAATGCTATTATTACATGCCAAAATTTTAGATATGAGTTATTTACAGTATTTATTTTATCATATATTCTATCTACAGCCTCGTTATCTACAGTACCTGTAGCCTTATCTGTTAAACTTTCAGCTATTTGCTCTCTTGATACATCCTTGTTTTTATATTCATCTATAAAATTTTTATCAAAATCGGCAATTTCATCAGCTGCGGCTTGATCTTCTTCACTAAGTTTTCCAAGTGATAAAAACTCATTGCCAAGTTTAGTATATGCTGAATTTTTTGTTATTAAATTCATATTTAGTACTAGCAATATAGTCAATACAAATGCTACAAAAGCATAAGTAAATTTATTTACATATAGCCATTCAATAGTAAGATAAGAGTTTGTATCTTTTATTAAATTTACTTCTTTTTTGTATTTTGCAGTATGTTGTTTTGTCTTAAAAGCATCTACTATCATTCTAATTACATTTATTTTATACAATTTATCTTGCCATCTTACTTTTGAAACCCTATCAAATTTTATTTCTTCTCCATCATCTCTTAAAACTCTAAGTAGTAGATAAGACATAAATATTGATACTATTATTAAAGATTGCATTACAAATCCTATACTGCTATTATAGAAATTAGAAAGTGCAGCAAAGCTACCTGTTGCCCATGTTTCTAATGGCTTAATAAATATTAAAGGTACTACTGCTATTATTGTTAAACTTCTAAAGGTATTTTTTAATTTATCTTGTTTTAAAATTTCTAGGTAAATCTCATTTAAGATATTATTTAAATTCTTTAAATATATTGATGTATCTTCAACTTTTCTATCACCTAGTTCGTATGTTAAATATGATATACCAGCAAATAATTTTAAAAATCTATTTGGTGCTGTATCGTAATATCTTTCAAGTTCTACTTCTGGTTGGTCTGATATTATAGCATCTCTAATTCTTTTTAATTGTGGTGCAATTTCTTTTTCACTCATTTCATCTATAGTATCAGATAAAGCTTCATCCACCATACCATGCTCATGGAAAGCATGTCTTAGTGTTGTAAATGCTTCTGGCATTTGTCTTAGTATTTTATTAGATACAGATGTAATTGTTATATCTATAATCTTTTCAGCGACAATTATTAATCCAACAAGGATAATAAGAGTCATATATAAATCATTTACTACATTTACAAATATAGCAAGTGCAATAAACATGACTAATAAAGTTAGCGACATTAGTCGTCCTGTATTTCTTCTAAGTTCATACTCTGTATAATCATTTGACATTTCATATTTTAATCTTATTTTTTTACAATAATATTTTAAAATAGGCATTTTGACAAATGTCATATAAAGCATTTGATATAACTTATCAAAATTCTCTTTAAAATTAACTTTATTTTTTACAACTAAAGTATCCTTAGCATATAAAATTGAACTTTTGCTATATTTCTTTTTTAAGATTGAATAGTATATCAATAAACCTGCAAGGCCGATTACAGCAACAACAATTAATCCAATCGCTATATTAGTCACTATATCACCTCCAAGCTACATCCAAAAAGTTATCGAAAGCCTTTATATCTTCAGCAGACATATTGTCTCTCATAGCTTTTATATTTTCTTCACTTATTGGGTTTTTAAATACATATTCACCATCTATAAACTCAACTATATTTCTATAAGTATAGTTTTGTGCTTGTGTCATATGTTGAAAATATTCAACAGCATTATCCATAAATTTATCTAATTTTTGATTTACATCTTTTACTTTTCTGTAATCATTATTATAACTATATGTTGGCTCCAATGGTATACACTCTGTTATTCTTTCTATATATCTTGTACCATCAACAGCTCTTTTTAAATGTATATCAAAATTAATAACTTGTACAACTTGAACTTCTGCAACTTGTTCTGAATTAAACATTCCAATTTTAAGTAATGAGTTTCTAAGTGATGTTATTAAGTTTGGAAATGTCTTTGCATGGTGTGTAAATAAAGTAAATTTAGAAGCAACCTGTGCCATTTGAATCATCCAAGCAGCAACTGGATCAGTTGCAACCTCTCCTAAGATGTTAACACCACCATCTGTTTTCTTTTGAACATCTAGTCCTTCTTGACCAGTTATTGTATCAGTTTCTCTTAAAGATAATATATTGTAATATGGATATATTTTTCTTAAATGTAATTCGAATGCAGTTTCCTGTACACGAATTGTAATTGTTGGATATAAGAATTTCATTATAGCCATAAGCAATGTAGTTTTACCACAACCTTGCTCACCAGTTATAGCTGTAACTCTTGCTCCTCTTATTAAATATTTTAATAATTCTACTACATTTTCTTTATTTTTATGTACTAATAATTGCTCAGGTGAAATTAAAGTAGGTGGAGCAAACTTTCTTACAAAGAATGCCCATGATTCAGAGAAGTTAGGTCTTAAAACAACAACTCTGGAACCATCTTTCATTTCATTTATTTTATATCCGACTGACTCAGATAATTGTCCTGGATTATTATATTTGTATATATTTTGACATACTCTTTTTAATTCTGCTTCACTACCAAATGATAAGAATGATAAATAAGTTGCTTTACCTTTATAGAATATCCAAACAGAATCATAAGACATAGGGATTTTATGCTCATTCATCTGATTTAAATAATCATCCATATCTGTTAATTGATCTAGGAATGAAGGTGGTATACCAGATACACCGCCTGATACGCCATCAATATTCATATCTCTAATATCATCAACTACACTATATCCTTTATATTCTTGATATATTCTTTGAACAACTATTTCTAGTTTATCTTCAAATGATAATGTCTCTGTTGAAACTTCATTTGTAAATATTTCATCTATTTCTTTTGCAGTTATTACATATGATGGCACTGTTGAATCAAACTCATACTTTGGATAGTCCAAAGCATATTTAGTTATAATTTTTGTCAATGCTTCAGCCTTATATGTCTTTTTATATATATGCATTAATATTTCAAATTTATCTTGAGATGTTAGTTCATTAAAATTATTAAAAGGTATAGCATGATTGATGTTAAAATTGTTAACTTTATAATCATTTTTTAGCAAGTCAAACATTAAAGATTTAACGTACTTTTTATCATTAGCATCTGCATAACCTGCACCTTTTAAAGCTCTTTTTAATTCATATTTAACATTTTTTCTTCTTTCAAATTCTTCCTCAGATAAAGCCAAATCATATAAATTCATTCTTGTTATTTCATCAAATTGCTTCTTTATATAATCTTGCATTGTAGTAAGGCTATATGTTATTTTTTCTCTTGTTAAACTATCTTCTACCATCTGATCAGTTCCAGATTTTTTTACTTTGAAGTAAAAGAATCCTGCTACAAAAGCTAATAAAAGTAATATTAACAAAATATTAAATACAAATGCAACTGACATCATATCACCCCTCTTACTCTTTTATTTTTAATCTTTTTACTATTTCCTCTACTATTTCTGTTGTTTTTAATATAAATTCACCATTATAATCTTTTGCCGGTGCGTTTATATTTTTATATAGAAAATCTAAAACGTTACCATCATTACATGCATCTGAAAAAACGTAATTGTGTGGTACAACATATATAGGATCAGGTAATTTATATTTTAGTTTAACATTAAATACGTTATATTTAGAGCCAGCTTCATAATTTCCTAATACAAATATTTTTTGTTTATCTTTTAGGTCATTAATATCATTTACCTTCTTTAAAATATTGTTTAATTTTTCTATATCTTGTGGTACAACACATATTATTATATCCGCTTGTGATAATACCCTTATTGCACTATCATCAGTTGTTGTTTTGGGTAAATCTATAAAAACTAAATCATATACTTCATCGGCATTTTTTGCTATAAGTGGCATACTAATTAGGTTTTCTCTTTCTTCTGTTGTAGTGTTTGCTACAGCACTATACAATATATCTAATCTTCCTTTTAAAACAGGTTTTGAATAGTTCTGTATTATATCTGGAGACAACTTGTTACTTTTTATTAGTCTCATTATCGCATTCATACCTAAATTTGAATCGTTAAAGCTATTTGCATTTAGCAAATCATCATACAATGTATATGATGATGCTATTTTTCTATCATTAGAATTTGCATCTATTAACAAAGAAGAAGTTTTATGAGTTATCCCCATTAATGAACTAACTGCAATAGCAACATGTGTACAACCACTAGTACCTTTTTCAGGGCTCCAAAACACAATTTTAGACATTAATTCTTCCTCCTTTTTATTTGCTTTAATATTTCTTTAGAAGATTCATCTTCTACCATTTTAGATATGAACTCACACATATAGTATAAATAAGTCTTTGTATGTCTTTTAATATCTATTAATCCACTAAATTGTGAATCTATATTTACCATTACGTCTTGTTCATCTTGACTTATATCATACACTTCATCTGTCCATTTTACAGCATAATTTGCAATTTTATCTTCTAGATAAGTAGTAGCTGCTCTAGACATATATGCTCTATACAATACTTTTGAAAAAGTTAGCTCTTTTTCAGGATTTTCCTCTCTCATCTTTCTAACTAGTTCTTCATTTTTTGAAACAGACAACATATTTGTATCAATAAACATATATGCTTTATTTACTTCTAAATCTTTAAATTTAGTATATGTATTAGCATCTTCAATATCTATTAAGACATAGCTATATAAATTTATATCTATATTTTTTTCTTTTAAATAATCTTCTACTTCTTGATATGAATCAAACCCAATAGCAAAATCTATTTCTGCATATTGTGTTAAATATTTATCATTACTATCTATTGCGGGTACTATATATTTATATTTTTTATCTTGTGTGGCATCAATTACCAATACAGATTTACTAAGTATATTTAAAGTTTTAGCAGTTGCTATAACAAAGTCATACTTATTTACATACCCGTACATTCCTATTACTTTCATTATTTTACCTCCAATTATTTACCTTCTAATAAATTCTCTCTTTCTGTTTGTTGAGTAATAATTGATTGTTGTGCACCTGTTACAACATTTTGGTAATCATCGCTGTGTTGTGATTTGTAATTATTAATTCCACTTTCCATTGTAGATCTAGCTTCTGCATTTAATCTTGCTAATTCTTCTGTAGCATTTACTAATAGGTATTGGTTAGATTTCATTGCATTCATTACGAAAGTATTTGGTTGATAGTTTTGAGTTGTTTTAGTTGCAGCATTAGCGAAGTTTTTATATTTATAAATAAAATCATACAATTTAGCTGCTGCTTCTGTTGCATCTAAAGTAGACATTGTCTCCCACTCATCTGTTATTAAACTTTCAATATATCCTTTTGTTTCACTTTCAATAGAATCTGATGTTTTTACTTGTGCATCACTATCTGCATATTTTAATGCATATAGTTTAGAACCACTATTTAAATATGAATCTACAACAGCACTATTTAGTAGTTGTATTTCATCTTCAGATAATTTGCACCAAAATGTAGTGTCATAGATTTTATCTATAGTTTTTTGTGCCAAAACAATATAATCTGTTCCGTTTGGATTCATTATTCTAATATCTACTGTATCCCCTTCAGTCATATCGCTAGGCATTAAAACTGTATTTATTTCAACATTTCTAACATCTGCAGCCACAATATCTTGGCTTACCATATCTCCAGTAATTGGAACTTTAGCTGCAATATTATATTTTGCAGTAAGTCCCACTACACTTGCTGCATCTATTACACCTGTTGGTACTGTTGCGTTATTAACATTAACAGTTTCTACCATATCACTTGTTATTATTTCACCTTGAACTATTGGCTTTTTTAATACAGCAACTGGTGTTGTATAATTTTTTATGTAGTTTTTATTTGTACCATTTTGATATGATCTTATTGTAAAGAAAGACCATACACTAACACCAATGGCTACAACTATACCAACACTGGCACCAATAACTATTCCTTGTATTGTTTTCTTTTTAATTTGACTCATTCCTATCATTTGTTATCAACCTCCATAAACTATTAAAAATACTGATTTTTTCGGTTAGTTTCCTGTTAGTATTGTATCTCTAAAAGCATAAAAAATCAACCGCGATATTTTAAAATAAAGGTCGTATTTTAAAATGAAACGTAAATGTAATTTCAATGTAATTTGTGTGTATTATTATATAAAATGTTATTATTTTAAAATTTAATTTTTGGTTTTTATATATTTACGATTGATAATTTTTGCTCAATCAGATATACTAATTTTAGGAGGAATGAAAATGGGAGTTTTAGTAACTATCGTATCATGTATATCAATAGTATTTTTCTTTTTTAATAAAACAGTAGCATTAGCTCTTGCAACTTTTTCACTTATTTTTGGAATAATTGAAATTATTAGAAGAATAGTTAAAAAAAGCAGTGTTATTTTACCTCTTTTTTCAATATTAATGTCATTAATTCCCATCATATTAATTATAGTTAGCCTTTTTGTTCCTAGTGTTGCTAAAATTGGTATGAAGACATCAACAACAGTTGATAAATACCAAACACCATATTATGGTAGCTGGTATAATGACGAAACTAAAACAACTGTTACATTTAATAAAGATAAATCTTATATAATTTTTGGTGAGGATATTAATACAGATTGTGAAAAAGGATCATATACTTCTAAAAATACATATAACGAATTACATCCTGAATATGAAATAACAACAATATCATCAAGTAAAATTGTTAATGGTCAAGAAACTACTGAAAGTGTGATAACAGATTATATTCTTTCTATAGAAAATAGTCTATTAACTTTAACTAATAAAGAAACTTCTATTAGTTATCACTTTTTAAAAATTGAATAATAAAAAGCTAATTTACTGTGCGTAAATTAGCTTTTTTGTTCTTTTAATATAAATGTTTTAAATATATACTCCATATACTCAGTTAAAGTAGATTTAGTTACACAATTATTGGCTATAATATCACTTTCACCAATTTTTTCATTTGTATTTTTATCATATACCTCTATTTTTCCAACTATATCACCATTATTAATAGTTGCTTGTAAATTATCTAGATAAGTAATTGATTCTTCTGTTTCTACTTTTTGACTTCTATTACTCAACTTGTATATATCATTTTTTATTCTAGTTTGAAGCTTATCTTTTATATTTTTATTTATCTTTATTTCTTCTAAAATAGTATTAGAGGAACAAATCTTTTTTGTTTCATAAGTTGAAAAAGCATAGTCTAATAAGTTCTTCACTTCTTCATTTCTAATATTTGAACTTGGTGCTTTCATGACAACTGCAATAAAAGTTGATTCTCCCCTTGTAGCAGTTGCCACCAAATTATATTGTGCATTTGAAGTATAACCTGTTTTTAGTCCTGTTGCTCCATCATAAAATCTAATTAATTTATTAGTATTTGTAAGTCCAAATTCACCATTTCTTATACTATCCATCCAAATAGATGTATATTTTAGAATATTAGGGTGCTTTGTAATGAGTTCTCTTGCTATTATAGCTATATCTTTTGCAGACATATAATGTCCTTCTTCATCTATTCCATGTGGATTCATAAAATGTGAATTTTCTAGACCTAATTCATTGGCTTTTTCATTCATCATAGCAACAAAATTTTCCTCACTGCCACCAATAAGTTCTGCCATAGCTACAGTAACATCATTAGCTGACACCACACAAATTGATTTTAATGCTTCATCAACAGTTATTTGTTCTCCCTCTTTAAAATATATTTGTGAGCCTCCCATTTGAGATGCATTTTTACTACATGTTACTTTATCTTCATACGAAAGTAGTCCAGAATCTATTTGCTCCATAATAATTAGTAATGTCATTGTTTTGGTTACTGAAGCAGGTAACATTTTTTCATTTTCATTATTTGCATATAATATTTCTCCAGTTGTTGGCTCCATTAATATTTGTGCATAAGACTCAAACTCAAAAGTAGGTGTAGCCACAGTAGATATACTACTTTCTACATTTTCTTTATTATCCTTTACTTTATATAAATAACCATTTGCATATATGTATTTAGCATTAATACAAGTAATTATGGTAATAATTGCTATCATTTTTGATATTCTTTTCAAGAAATCACCTCAATACATAATATTATTTAGCAAAAAATATATGACAAATATACACATAAAAAAGGAGGCCTGCTACAAATGTAGCAGACCACCTAACTAGTCGAACATAGCGTTCAGTTCTTCGTCCGTTAATACATAGAAGTCCTCCTCGCTTTCCGATTTAGATTCGGATTCTACCTCAACTTCAGGCTCAGTCTTACTTTCATTTTCAGACTTAGACTCAAGCTCAGGTTCCGACTCACTTACGGTTGGGTTCTCTGACACAGTTTCAGATTCTTCCTGTGAGTGTATTTCAACTACAGAATTTTCCTCTTTACTGATGTCAATGTCTGGCTTAGCAACGTCCTCTGGTTTGCTTTCTGTATCAGGTTCGTTTGAAGGAGTTATTACTCCAGCATATACGTCACCTTCAAGTTCGCTTACCGTTTTGCCATCATTTTCTGCTTCAACTATAGCGTCAGATTCCTCGTCAGAAATAGCAGAAGTTACAAACTCACTGTCTTGGTTTCCCTCAACAACGGGTTTGTTTTCAGAAAAATGTTCATATGATGGCTCAATGCCTTGATCTTTTGAAATTACATCATAACTGACTGCATTTTCATTAGATCTGTCACAAGAGCCTTCAGGCTCGTTTGCCTCCTCTTGGGGAATTGTTTCATCCTCTTTTGGAGTGTCAACTTCCGGATCCGGGATAACTTTTACAGTTTCGACCTCAGCAAAGGAAGACTCTGCAATTTTGTTTTCCACAGACACACCGGTGCGATTCTTCGCCACAGCGATAATCAAGAGCACCATAGTAGCAACAACACTGACGACAATCACTTTGACTTTGCGAGACATATTTTCCCTTTCTAGCGGATCTTCCGCTCAAAAAAATTTGGAAGATTTATCTTCCATGTTGAATAAGTTCCTACAATATATATTATACCATGTTTCTTATATTATGTCAATTATTTTGCTTTCTTTTATATATTCTAAAGGAATTTTTATTTCTATTATTCCTGCTACATATGGTGCTATAGTATATGGGTTAAAGTATACTACAAAGGAATCAGGAGTTATTATAAAATTATTATAGTTATTACTATCTTTTTCAAGTCCGCTATTTATCCATTCTTCTGTTGAATACTGCTTTATATTCTCATTTTCCTTTAGCTCTTTATAACAATTATCATGTAAAAATGTTAGTATATTATTATTTTTTGACTTTAAATATTCTATATCTATAATTGTTCCATCTTTATGTACAACAGTAAATACTTCATCTATATCGTGAGTTATCCCAATATTACTTTTTACAGTAAATTTAAAGCTAGTATAACCGCTATATTCAAAATCTTCAAATGAAATTTCTAGTTTTTTTACATCTGATGTAAAAGTAGCATTTTTAAATCTATTTAAATAAACATCTATTTTTTTGTTTATTAAATCATTTACCTCTTTATAGTTAGTGACAGGATAAAATATATTTATTTGTTTACTTTCATCATCTTCTTTGTAATTTTCTATCCAATAATTTTCCATATTATTAGATACATCTTTTACCATTACCACATTGCTATTATTAGAAATTATTTTTGAAGATCCTATTATTACTAAGCATAAAAAAAGAGCAAGTAATTGTTTATGTTTCATCACATCACCTAAAACAATTATATGCTTCTTTTTAATTATTATTATTGTTTATCTAAGTCAAAAGAATATTTTTGTAAATCTTCTGGTTTATCAATAAGGCATAGTTTTCCATTAATATAACAAATTATATTAATATTTTTGCACATATCTATCATATACTGTAAACATATTCCGCATGGAATAAGTGTTTTATCAAAATCATCAGACTCACTTTTCTTTCCTACAACTGCTATAGCTTCAAATTCTCTTTCGCCATATGACATTGCATTTTGTATAGCATTTCTTTCTGCACAAATAGATAGGTTAGGAATACTCTTATCTTCTACATTTACTCCTATATATACTGTTCCACTTTTAGCAAGTAAAGCAGCACCTACCATATATCCTGTTAATTGTGGATATGCATTTTTACAAGCATTCTTTGCTATTTTAATTAAATCTTCTTGTGTCATATATACCCCCCTAAAATTTTATCTTTTCTAAAATGCTTGGTCCAACAAGTACAAGTTGATATACAATTAATACAAGTATTATTCCAAGCAGTGCACTAAACACCATATTAATAAATCTAGCTTTAGTATTAGTAGTTTTTAGCCCAAATATCATAAGACTTAATATTCCACATGTTGCAGCTACAAGATAGCTTTTTGTTATTATACAAGCATATGTACTAAGTGCAAAAGCTAAAGCTATATTAAGACTTGGACCTGTATGTATATAGTTTTCTCCTTTACCAAACAAGCCTTTTAATATTATTACTAAAATTACTACCATAAATATTAAAGTAAAAAATATGTGGCTTTCTGAAGCAAATATTGAACTAATTAATGCAGTAGTAGCACTAGTTAACTTGTCCGCAAAAAGGAAATATGCTACTATAACAGCTATAGTAGAAGAAATTAGCACACCACCTGCTGCAATATCCTTAGCTGCCTTTGCTCTATCATCATATTTATCTGTAACTAAGTCTACTATATATTCTGCAACAGAATTCATCATTTCAGAAAAAATAACAAACCCTATTGTTAAACACAAACATACAAATTCTGTTTTATTAAATCCTAAAATGATACTTGCAAGTAATACACAAATTGCTATAAAGTAATCTATTCTTAAGTTTCTTTCTGTTTTAAAAGCTCTTATTATACCATCAATAGAATGACCTACAGCTTTAAAGAAATTCTTATTTTTAACATCTTTTAATTTTTCTAAATTTTCTTCTCTTTCTTGTTGGTTATTCTCCATACATTCCAACTCCTATTTTCTCTAATATTTTTTCCTCAAGTTTTCTCATCTCTTTTTTTTCTTCTTCTATTTCATGATCATATCCTAAAAGATGACATACCCCGTGTGTTATCATATATAACATTTCTCTTAAAATACCTGTTCCATATTCTATGGCATGTTCTTGTAAAACATCTATGCAAATTATAATATCTCCAAGTTCAATTTCTTTTACTTTTTTACTCTCATCTAATTTTGAAAAATTATCTATTTCCTCTCTCTCAAAAATTGGAAATGATAATACATCAGTAGGTCTATCTACATTTCTGTATTCTTTATTTATTTTATGTATTGTTTCTTTATCTACTGCACTTATTGATATAGATACATTTTCATTTTCAATCTTTTTTTCTTCTAAAGCACATTGTATAATTGTAACTACATTATTTTGTATATCCCTGTCACATTTTTCATTTATATAATTAACTAAATTCTCATCTAAGTCAACATTTATATTATTCATTTGTTTTCCTTTCTTTAAAATATCCCACTTCTTCTTCAACTTCAAAGGCAACTTTTACTAATATTTTATTGCTATCTTCATTTTCAATTATAACATCTCGCTTTATTTCTTTTCCGTTTCTTAATTTGGGTAATATTTCATTATTTAAATAATCTTCAGCTTCTATATTAGCTATATTCATTATTTCATCTTTAGTTCTACTTATTTCTTTTGTAGTGTAAATATTATATTTATACAATATAAAAGAAAGCTTATTTTTCATAAACTTTATGTCACTACTACTTTTTATTATATCATACTTTATTGATTTATCCAAATAGTTTATATAATTTTCTTTATCATTTATACCTATGCCAATATTATATTTAACTTTTCCTGTGTATTCCTTCTCTTGTGTTACATATTCATATTCTTTCTTATATTCATAGTTTGTTTTTAATATTATTGTACCTTTGGCTGTAACGTCTTTTGTATCTAAAAACTCGCTATATACTTTTCCTTCTATTAATATTCTTCCTTCTTCAACATAATCTCCAACAGATAAAATTGGTGTTCCATTTTCTACTATTATTTTTTCTATTACTCCACTTTTATCTGACACAATATCGCCTATAGATGTTTCAAATATTGCATTTGATGGTAGCCTAGTTTTTTCTACTATTTTTACATATACATTAGTTCCATCTATTTCTATCCCTGCCCAAGCTATATCTGGAATTTCAACTCTTAAATTATTTATTATCTTTTTTGACTTAAAACCTATTTTATTCTTTCCAACATAAAGACCTGATGATTTTAATACTCTATTTATTTCTTCAGTAGATATATATGTATTTCCACTAATATTTACACTCCAAATAAAAGTTGTTGAGAAAATACAAATTGCTATAAATATAGAGGCTAAAAAAAGTATTAACTTTCTTTTTCTTAATTTAAAAAGTTTAAAATATAATCCTTTTTTAGAGATAATACTCATTTTACATTTTGTTTTTTTAGATATTTTCTTTAGCTTTTTGAAGTCTTTTATTGATACATTAAATCTAACTATTCCATTTACTAAATTTTTAATATCCCATATTTTTATATTATTAATCTTACAAAGATTAATAAATCTTTCTGTAAAAAAGCCCTCTATTTGAACTTGAACAATACCATTTATTCTGTTTACTCCGTCTTTTAACTCCATATTTCTCCTATCTTTTCATAAATCCAATGTTATTAATATCTCCAGAAATTAATAGTTCCGAATCATTTATTTCATCAATTTTTAATCCTTTTCCATCTATAATAACATATACATTCTTAGCTTGTATTTTTATATAATTATCATAATAATCTACAATATTATTGTATCCTTCAATCATTAATTGACTATTTTCAACCATAGTAATTTTAGAATAGTCATATACTAATTCTTCAGGTATATTTAACTTATCTAAAAAATTCTCTTTAGCACGTGATATTTTAGCTTTGAAGTCTATCTTTCTTAATAGTCGTTTTCCGTCTTTTCTATTCAAAAAAATCACTCCTTATAAATTATATTTTTAAAATTAATAATTATTCTTTATATTGACAAATTACTTAAATTGTAGTAATATACTGCCTGTACGTTTTTTGGAGGATAACATGTTAAGAATTGCTTTATGTGACGATAATTTAGCTTCAACTATTACAATGCAAAAATTTTTAGAAGCAGAATTATTAGAACAAGATGTAAATGCTGAAATCACATTAATAACTGATAAACAAGAAGAAATAGAAAAAGCTATAAAAAATAAAGAAATTGATATATTAATACTTGATATAGAGTTTAAAAATAGTGCTTTAGATGGAATAAGTTTTGCTAAAAGATTAAGACAATTTAATAAAGAGTTCTATTTAATATACCTATCTGCTCACCAAAGATTTTTATATCCAGCATTAGTTACAAAAATTTTCGATTATATTATAAAACCAATAAATAAAGATACAGTATCTGACTTAGTTTCAAGAATAAAAGATGAATTTTTACAAAATAATAATTTATTTATAAACATAAATAAATGGCAATCTATAAAATTAGATGAAATAATATACATGGAAAAACTAATTAATAAAACAGTTATAACTACATCTATTGGTAAATTTTCATGTAGTAAAACACTTGATAAAATGGAAGAACTTTTACCAGAAAACTTTATTAGATGTCATCGTTCTTTTATTATAAATTCAGATAAAATAATATCTATAAATAAAAAATCTAAAGAAGTATTATTAGAAAATAATATAATTTGCCCTATAAATAACAAATTTAATATAACAAAAAAGG
>CANQVI010000023.1 GCA_947627255.1 uncultured Clostridia bacterium
GATACTCTTACGTTCATTGAAGCTAAACCTCTTGCAGGAATCTTATCTGCTGAAATAGTAAGAGTAAACTCATCTCCAGGATGCAAATCTGTCTTATCAGACATTACGCTAATAATACCTTCTGCACTATTTTCGTCGCATTGATTTACCCAAGCGGCAGCATATATACTTGGTACATATGAAAATACCATCATGAATATCATGCAAACTACTAGAGATTTTATTTTGAAAGTTTTTTTCATAATATTAAAATTCCCCCCTTATAAACACATTGTTTACTCCTATATAATAGCATAATAAAATTTTTAATTCAAGCATTTTATATTCAAATATATTGGTTTTTTTTGAGAATTTTTTGGCTTTTTTTGCCTTTGTTAATTTTACTACTTTTTTAGGTATTTACAACTACATAAAAAAGTAACACAAATGGGATATTGTGTTACTTTTTTGTTACATTTTTGTGCTTAGTTTGTATCATAGTTAACATAAACTTATTTTTGATAATGGTTAGCTATATTTATTCCTACCTCACTAAAGCTTATTTTCTTCTGGTTTTCGAGAATTAGTGTTTCTCTTACAGCAATTTCTTTTATTTCTTTTATATTAATAAAGTTTGGATTATATCCAATTTTATTTAATACTTTTTTTATTTTTTCTACTAGTTCACTATTTGTATTTGAATATACAATATTTACTTCAATACCTTTTTGCTCAAGTTTCTCAATTAGCTCTAAATTTAAAATATTAAATTTGCTCTTTATTGTTTTTTCTAAATCTTCTTCATCTATATTATTAAATATTTTTTCTAGCTCTACTAATACCTTTTTTAAATAATCTCCCTTTAATTTGTTGTTATATATAATTTTAGAAGCATACTCTATATAGTTTTCTTCTATCTTTTCTATTAAGCATTTTGATATTTTCTTTTCAAAATTTGAGTATATTTCTTTTGTTTTTTCCTCTGTTCCATCTTCTGTATAAATATCATAGCTTACAAATTCTCCAACATCTTCAATAGTATCTATATTTATATTGTAATAATATTCTTTTTCTTTTTTAACGTATGTTTCTGTAAGAATATTAAGTGATATATATTTATAATATCCTAAATCTGCAAGTAAAGATACTGTACTTTCATATTCAGACACATCAATATTAATTTTATCATTTGCAGCTATATCTAATGAACTTATACTCTCAATTACGCCTTTAAATAACACGTTAATTTTTTTGTCATTAGAACTTCTTATTCTTATATATGTGTCATTAGAAAGAAACTTTCCGTTAACATCTACAAAGTATTCATCTTTTTTTATACTACTATCTTTAAAGATAAATCCTTCTTCTTTCATTATCTCTTTTAATTTTGTTTTTTCAGTACATAAATATTTACTTTGAGAAGCTATATTTATACTCAATTTTTTCACCTCCATATTATTTGAAATCATTTAGTGTATATCCTAATTTTTTAATAACAGAATATATTTTTCCTAGTGGCAGCCCTAACACATTATAATAATCACCATCAATTTTATCTACAAATAATGACATTGTTCCCTCTAGTGAGTAACCTGCCTTTTTTAATAAATTATCTTCATGTTCAATATACCATTTTATATCTTTATCATCAATTGCTTTAAAGTATACATCTGTAACGCAAGAAAACGTTTCTACTACATCTTTAGATTTATCTATTATTGTAACTCCTGTTATTCCTTGATTTTTAGTTTTACTTAGTTCTTTTAAATTACTAATTACCTCATCAATATCTTTTGGTTTTTCATATCTTTTTCCATCTTTATATATTATAGAATCAGCAGCTATTATTAAAACATCATTACTACTTACTTTATTTGATACTTCTTTTGCTTTTATTAAAGATAATTCTTCAACATATTCTCTTGGATCAGTTCTATTTGAAATTTCTTCTAATTCACTTGTAACAACATCATACTTTAATTTTAGTCTATTCATTATTTCTTTTCTAGTTATAGATTTTGAAGCAAGTACTAATTTCATATTTATCCCTCCACACTTTAATTATATCAACTTAGCTAAAAAAGTCAATAAAATTTAAATTTGTATGGTATATATTGCAAAATGTTAGCATAAAATATTTTTAAAAGGGTTGACTTTTGTATTATATTGTATTATAATTAAAGAACAGTATATATCGCGGGGTGGAGCAGTTGGCAGCTCGTTGGGCTCATAACCCGAAGGTCGCAAGTTCGAGTCTTGCCCCCGCAACCATAAATGAGGCTTTTAGCCTCGTTTTTTTATCTTAATTTATTTTATTAAAAATCATGAAAGTATTGATATTAGTGCTTTTTAGCTTACTTTATCATTTTTCGTGATTTTTTTATTTTACTTTATTTTCTGCAATTTACCTACCAAATTAACGGCATTTCCCATAAATTTAAAAATTTGCCGTTAAAAACCTAACGCAACCAGTAATATCAATGCTTTGAACCACTTTTTACTATAAAAAAATAGATTTTTACAAAATTAATAGAAAAATGTTTATTTCAATGTAAAAAATGAATAAAATTAATTTTATCTATTTTATTAATGACTTTTTTGACAGCCTCTTTATTTTTTATATAATTATGATAGTATATATATCGTAGGAGGTAATACTATGAAATCAAATAAAATAATTCTACTAATTTGCTTATTCGTTATTTTAGCTTTAGTAGTAATATCAGTAATTTTTATTTTTAATACTAATAATGTCAACAAATTACTTGAAAATGAAGAAAATCAAATTAAAGCATTAACTGGTATATATCAAAATTTTATCAATGGATTTAATACTGAAAATATAAATATTGTACTAGATTCTTCTGCTTTGAAAAATATTTTAACTAATAAAGAATTTAAAGAAGAAAATATAATAAGTTTAAAAAATATTGAAAAATCATATGAAAATTCTCAAGTGACATATACTATATCTACGCAATATACTTCTTCAACTAAAATATTAACTGTAAAAATAGTTAGAACTGGATATGAGCATAATATGAGTGTAATTCAAAAATATAAATTAGATTCAAAAAATGGTGAAATTATTTTTGAACGTAATGGCAATGAAACAACTGTTGAAGAATAGAATATATTTTTACTTACGAAGAACCATTTAATGTGGTTCTTTTATTATATTTTTTACTTTATTCATAGCTTAAAACTTTATTAAACCATATTTATGTGATTTTATATAGTACCAATAATAAAGACAAGGAAATTTCCTTGTCTTTATTATCTCTCACTTTTTAGTTTACTACCATACACATTAAGTACATATTCAATTGTCTCTTTTTTTCTAGAATATATTTCATCTCTTTGTTTGTAATATAACTTTAATTTTTTATTTAGCTCATTAATTTTTTCTTGATTTTTTTCATCTTTAAGAGCTAATATTACGTCCCCTATCATTTCTGCAATTATTTCTATTGCAACATCAACAAGCATTAATTCGTTATTAACCATAATTACCTCCCAACCTGTTATTTACTGCAAATATTATACTATATTTTACATAATTTGTAAAGATTATATATATTTGCAATTAATTTTTTCAATAATATCCTCTATTTCTAATGGAGTTTCTCCTCTTTCAATTCTTGACTTTGATATTTTATTAAGTCTACTTTCTATTTCTTCAGCAGATGGTTTTAGCTCATTTCTACTTTTAAGCATTGTTTCTCTAATTTCTAAATCATATTTACTATATATTTTACCATTTATCAAATCGTTAGAATAAACAATATCTCCATCACGTGTTAAAATTTCTAAATTATCAAAACATTTTTGTTTTTCTATAGCCTCCAATGTATCAAGCATTCCATAGTAAGCATTTTTATGTGATTCAGAAGGAGTTACTCTACCATGTCCTTCAAAACTTTTTTGATTTTCATATCTTTCCATTGTAGAAATTATACTATCTATTCCATTTACTGATAAAACCTTAATTTCAACTAAAAAATCATTATCTTTTAACTCTTTTAATGTATTACATATTGTATCAGTTCTCATTGTACCTTCAAAAATAATATTATATTTATCCTTTATAGCTTTTTTAAACAAATCTGATGTCCATACTCTAACGTCAGCATCTGTATAAAACGCATATTCTTCCTCACACTCTTTTAAAATCTTTTTAGATTCAGGATGTACCCTTCTAAACTCATCTCCATTAATTATAACTACATTATTATCTAAAAATTCTTCTTTAGCTATGTCAATTAAAGTTGATTTACCCGCACCTGGTTGTCCTCCTAAAACAACAGCTTTAGGATTATTGCAACTTTCCTTACCAAAAAACATCTTATCTTCTAACATTTTATATATATTATCATGCGTTTCTTTGTCTAATTTAAATTTATATGAATCTTTGCCCATAATTTTTATATCATCTCCAATATAATCTTAAATGAAATTATAACAAAACAAAAAAAGATTGTAAATACATATATCTATTTATATTTCTCCAATTCTAAACTCATATATTTTTCAAATTCAATTTGTATTTTATCTAAGTCCTTTAAAAATTCTTTAGAATTTTTAATATAAAATATTATCTTATCATTATCATAATTATTATTTAAAAATTTAACTAAAAAGAATCCATAAAAGTACCCATTATTATTTGCAAATTCTTGACTATTCATATTAATTAAATTTTTAAACTTTTGAATTTTATTCGTTTTAAAATCTTCTTTTATTATACTAAATCTACCTGTTGTCATTTGATTTGCATAATAATATGCTAGTCCTTCTTCTAACAATCTTATTCTTGCCTCTTTAACTTTCAAATTATATGATAACAAATGTATTAACTCATGTATACATGTTTTTATACTATCACTTATATTATCCTCATCTATAGCAATATATACACATTTTTCATTTGAAAAGCCTGTAACCCATGAAGGTACATTGTTTCTATATGACTCAGAATTTAATAAAATATATTGATCTAGACCCTCTTTAGTATCTATATACATATTTAACTCTATATCATTTTCAAATTTAAATATTTCCTCAATTTTCTTTTTTTCAAATCTATCCAATATTTTACTTTTTAATTCTTCTATCAAATAATCATATTTGTTTGTTTTAGAAATAATATTTAATTTGATCATAATTTCACCATAAGAAATACTACCATAAAAAATGCTTTTAGTCAATAACTTGACATAATATTTTAAAAGTGCTATAATGTTTTTCTAAAAGTAATATTAAACTTCAAAAATAATTTTAAAGGAGGTAATCATATGATAAATTTAAAATATCCACCTGTTGTTCATTGGGAAGTTACACCAGAATGCAATCATAACTGTATACATTGCTATAATTATTGGAGATCAGATAAAGAAAATCTTATCTGTAAAACTTTTAAAAAAGGTACATCATTCTATTTAGAAATGGCAAAAAAAATATGCAAATAAAAAAGAACGTGAAAAATTCATTTCACGTTCTTTATATTATTTTTTTGCAAACTTAATCTTTTTTCGTAGTGCTATATTATTTATGTAAGTTTTGTATTTTAGTCTAATTTTTGAATTTTTCAAGCCTAATTCTTCGCATAATATGCTATATACTAAAATATTAGGATGATAACTAGCATCTTTCCATATTATATTTTCACTTTCACCATATTTCCTTAAAATACAAGCGGCAACGGCTGCACTTCTTGATTCGCCTGAATCACAGCAAACATATACTTTATTTTTATCTAAATCTATTTTATCTATAAATTCCTTGATTTTTTTTGCTAAATTTTTGTTAAATGAATATTGACATTTATAATTCAAATCATCAAATTCTATTAACAATTTGTTTTCACTTGATATTTTCTCTATATCATCTTTGTATGACGATATAATTATAGCTTTTATATTTGATAAATTTAATGTGTTTAAACTTCTTTTTGCCTCTTTTATTGAAGTAACTCTTAATTCCATACTGCACCTCTATTATAATGGTAATATATATTCTAATATTCCATCGTCATTATCGATGTTAACTGCTCCTTGTTTATTCAAAATAATATTAAATAAATTTTTATTATGAACTTTAAAGAATAATTCTTTATCATTATATTTGTTCTTGTACTCATCTAGAGTTTTTTGAAATAATAATTTCCCATAACCATTTCCTCTATAGTCATCTAATATATTAATTCTAATCTTATTAAAATTTAATGAGTCATTAATTGTTGATATTCCAATTATATTTTTTTGTTCATCAATTAATAAATATTTATCTATACTTTCATCATAAATTTTTGGATAATTATCTTTATCTATTAATACTAAATTAGTCATTAGTTCCAACCTCTCTTTCTCTAGATATACATACTGTTTTTTCATTCTCTTTTGAGTTAATTTTTAACCATTCTGTAATTGCTTTTTCGATACGTGTTTCTTTTAAATTAGTGTCGATATATTCTCTAAAATATTCTTCTTTAGAATACAATCTTGGTATAGTATTCTTTAATTCATTTTCTGGTATTTTATCAACAATACTTTTTACATATTTAACTAACTCTCCATCAGAATATGTTTTTGAATCACCATTATCATCTGTTATTATTAATTTTCCAGTTCTTATATAGTTCTTGTCCAACTCTTCTTGAGTATGAAATTTGTTCTTAGCTAATTTTAATAAATACTTTGAATATGTTTTAACAATATCTAATCTTTCAACTTCAGCAGGTATAGTATATTTTGATTTTAAATTTTGTTTATCCACTTCGTTTTTGCATTTTGAAAGTTCCTTTAAATAGTGTGCTTTTAGTAATGCACACCTGTGTCTTCCATTGTTTTTTATTATATATTTATCTTTTTTTATTTCAGCAATAGATATCGGTTCTTTATAAAAGCTTTCGCTTAAGCCTTGAATAATGTTTTCTGATGCATACTTTAGCATTGAATTGCTTCTTATATTATATTTATTTCCTTTATTTTCTGAGAATAAAGATTTCAATTCATTTAAAAGGTTGTTTGTTTCATTTCCATTTATATTATCTCCTATTATATCTGCAATGCAAATATGTTCTTTTTGAGGATTTTTATAAAATCCGTTTTTATCTATAACATAACTAATTTCTTCTGTATTATTAATTTTTGAATCTTCTAACATTCCTTTATCAATATCGTTTTCTTTTATAAAATTTTCTATTAATTGATTACTATTCATTTTATTACCACTTTATTTTTCTCTGTATACTTCAATATTATCACAATACATTTCTTTTCTCAACTACTAAATTATAATTAACAAGATTAATTATTGTTTTGTTGAGAACACTATTTCATAAGTTCTCGTGTGCAAAGGAAATGTTCCTTTGGAATCTTTAAAATATTGCAAATCAATTATTTTATTGATTCTCTTTTATTTTTATTGTATAATTAGCTAGGCAAATAATTAATTACTATTATAAGTAGGAGAGTTTATATGAGTTATATAGAAGAATTAGAAAATGGATGGTCTTTAACAGTAAGAAATATGAGTGCTAATTATTTTACTATTGACTTGAGTAAAAATGACACTATAATTGGTGGTACACGAATTGATAAAAAATGCTTATGTTAATAATATTTCTATTGACATAGAAGAAATTTATAAGTGTAGAGGTTATGGCAAGATGTTATTTGAAATTGCAATAGAAAAATATTTCCAAAAAATTTTGAGGAGGTATAATTATAAATAATAATGATCTAATGCTTGTTGATGTTGCAATAGAAATAATTGCGGAAATGATTGGAGATGCAATATTAGCACTTAGAGATGAGAAAAACCAAGAAAAAATTGATGAACTAAATCAAAAGCTAAATTTATATTATAAACAAAGAGACGAAATATACTCTAGAAATAAAGAAACAATAGAATATGTACTTAATGTATATGGCAATAAACTAAAAAATGAAAGATAAAAAAGACAAGAAATTAATTTTCCTGTCTTTTTATTTGTTTTATTTTTTGTTATTTTCTTTATCTTTTTTTAATTCTGCATATCTTTTTATTTTCATAGTTGTAGTCTTTTCAAAAGCGTCTTTTTTTATTTCCATATATTTTATTGCTTTATATGATGTTAAACTTTTATTTAATTTTTTAATTTCATCCCAAATTAAATTATATATTTCTTCATCAGTCATATTTTCTTTTACATTTTCAGCTATATATTCATAATTTGGTATAACTTTAACAGATACAACTAATTCTTCCTTTTCTCCTTTACCATATACCATACATTCAGATATATATGGTATTTTTCCAAGTAATAGTTCAATTTCTTCTGGATATATATTTTTACCATTTGCAGTTACTATTACATTTTTTGATCTACCAGTTATGTATAAGTATCCATCTTTATCTAAATATCCTATATCACCACTGTTAAACCATCCATCTTCATCTATTACTTTCTTTGTTTCTTCTTCCATTTCATAATATCCAAGCATTAAGGTAGTACTTTTAATTAATACTTCTCCCTCTCCTGCTTCATTTGGATTTTTTATTTTAAGCTGTGCACATGTAACAGCTTTACCAACTGAGCCAATTCTTGTATCTGCCTCAGGTGTTAAAGCAGCAATTGGAGCTGTTTCTGTAAGTCCATATCCTTGTAAAAATTCTATTCCTATCTCCTCTACCCATTTTCCAATTTTTTTATCTATTGGAGCAGCAGCTGATACAATAATTCTTAATTTTCCACCTAAATTATCTAAAATTTCAGCAAATACTTTACGTTTTATATCTATTCCTACACCTTTTAATGCATTTGTAACATATATCATAGAATTAACAAGTGTACTTTTTCCAGATTTCTTTATATTTTGATTAATCTTTTTATATAAGCTCTCTATTAATAGTGGTACTGCAAGAAGTGCTGTTGGATTTGTTTCTTTTAAGTTAGGTACTATATATTTTAATCCTTCACATACTGCAACTGAAGCACCAACTGAGAATGGATATAAAAATCCTATTGTTGATTCATAAGTATGATGTAGTGGCAGTACAGAAAATAATCTATCTTTTTCTGTCAAATAAACATAACATCCACAAGCATATACATTTTCAGTTAAGTTTCTATTACAAATCATTACACCTTTTGATGCTGATGTAGTTCCAGATGTAAATATTAAGATTTTAAACTCGTCTTTATCTATTTTAGTAGATAATAGTGCATTATTTCCATTTTCATATAGCTTTAATCCAATATTTTTTACTGTTTCAAATCCTACATCTTTTTCATTAAGTTCTTTATCTGAATACATCTCTATAAAGTATTTTACCTCAGGTAAATTTTCTCTTACTTTATCTATTAATTCTTTTTTTCTTTTTGAATATATAATAGCTTTAGCTTTAGATCTTTTAACCAAATTTTCGAACTCATTTGCTGGTAATTCTTTATCCATAGGTACAGCTATACCTACACCACATAGCATAGACATGTATGAAACATACCAATCATATGTTGTTTCACTAATAATTACTACTCTTTCATCTCTAAGACCTAAATATTCAATTAGACCAGTTCCAAGTCCTATTACATCTTCTCTAAATTTACCATATGTTATATCTTCAAATTTTCCTTTATGGTCAAATTTTTCTGTTATTAATACATTGTCTTTATATTTTTCTGTGACATCTTCAAATACTTCTTGCATTGTATTATATCTTTTAGGCTCAGGAATTGGATCTCCTGGTTTATATTCTTTAGTTTTTCCTTTTTTCTTTACTTCCTCTGCTAGTACATCAATTTTCTCTATGTTCTTCATTTTAAATTTTGGAAATTTAAAATCTGGTACTTTAAAATCTAATAAACTTCTCATATATAATTCCTTCCTTTTCTTGCATATTATACCATTTATAACTATGTTTTGTCAAAAAAATTTATTTTGCTATTTTTTTAAATTCTAATATATTTTCTAGCAAATATTTTGTAAACTTTTCTTTTATTTTTTATTAATATATTGACAAATATTAAAATCAATAGTATAATAGTGTACTTGCAAATGATTTGCGTATTTAGGAGGATAAAATGATTGATATATTTATTGAGACATTGATTGATGCTTTAAAAGTTCTACCATTATTATTTCTTTCCTACTTGTTAATTGAATTTATAGAGCATAAGTCTTCTCAAAAAGTAGAAAAAGTATTATCTACATCTGGTAAATATAGCAAAATTGCTGGAAGTATTTTAGGAATAATTCCTCAATGTGGTTTTTCTGCTGTGGCAGCAAACCTATTTTCAAGCAGAGTAATTACAATAGGTACTCTAATTTCTGTATTTCTAGCTACTTCAGATGAAGCAATTCCTATATTACTTACATATCCAGAAAAATCTAAAGATTTACTAATAATACTTATTATTAAATTTGTAATTGCGATAGTATTTGGAACTATTATTGATATTATTTTTAATAAAAAAGTTTCACCAGAAGAAAAATCTAAAGATATGCATAAGCATATGGATGAAATGTGTAAAGATTGTGACTGTGAACATGGAATTTTTAAATCTAGTCTTCACCACACATTAAACATTTTCTTATTTTTATTCGTTATTTCTTTTGTTATAAATATGATAATGAATTATATAGGAATGGAGACATTTAAAAAAGTAGTTCTTTCAGGCTCAATATTTCAACCATTTATAACTAGTATAATTGGATTAATACCTAATTGTTTCTCATCAATTTTATTATCTAAGTTATACATAGATGGTACAATAAATTTAGGTGCAATCATTTCTGGTCTATCTACTGGAGCTGGAATTGGTAGTATTGTACTTTTAAAAACTAATAAAGATATGAAAGAAAACATGAAAATTTTAGGACTTGTTTATGTTATTGGCGTATTTTGTGGAATACTAGTAAACTTAATTATGGGGATGATATAATGAAAAAAGACTATATATATAATGTAATAAAAAATTCGCAAACTTCATTAACTGCAGAGGATATTTATAATAACGTTTCACAAAATATAGATGTAAATCTTTCTACAGTTTATAGGACACTTAATAATTTAGTAAATAAAAATTTAGTAAATAAAGTTGTAAGACAGGATAAAATTGCATATTACGAACTTGCTCAAGATACTCATAAGCATTATCTTATTTGTGATAAATGTAATTGTGCATTTCCTACTCAAATGTGTACTATAGATAAAATAGCAAATAAAATAAAAAAAGAAACAGGCTTTAATATTACAAGTCATACATTAGAATTTCATGGTATATGTCAAAATTGTTTAAAGAATGCAAAATAATGCATTCTTTTTTTGCATAAAAAAAGTTAAGTGAAAACACTTAACTTAAATAATGGTAGCGGCAATTGGAGTCGAACCAATGACCTTTCGGGTATGAACCGAACGCTCTAGCCAACTAAGCTATGCCGCCAAACGTAACTTAAAAACCATATTTTAGTTTCAAGCTACGTGTATTATTATACACTATTAAAATTTAATTGTCAATGATTAGATTATAATTTTTCATCAAAGTATGGGCTAATTTCTAGCAAGTTTTTATATTTTAATTGTCTTTCTGCCTCATATGCTACAATAGCAACTGCATTAGATAAATTAAGTGACCTTATTATATCTCTCATTGGTATTCTTGCAGCATTTTCAAAATTTTCTAAAATATAATCTTCTGGTAGTCCTCTTGTTTCAGGACCAAATACTAAATATGCTTCATCTTCATATTCTACATCTGTGTAGCATTTTTTAGATTTTGTAGATAATAAATATATCTTTTTACCTTTTGTTTTATTTTTAAAATCTTCTAAATTTTCATACTCAATAATTTTTACCTTATCCCAATAATCTAATCCTGCTCTTTTCATATGCTTTTTTACTGCTGCATCTGATGTATCAAATCCATATGGCTTTACCATATGTAATGTTGCACCAATAGCAGCACAAGTTCTTGCAATATTACCAGCATTTACAGCAATTTCTGGTTCAACTAATACTATATTTAATGCCATATTACTCCTCCATCATCTTTTTTACTTTTTCTTCTAATACTTCATCATAGTTTATCCAATCTTGTACGTTTATAACTCTATATCCTTTTTCTTCATTTTTATCTTTAACAATAACTTTTTCTATTCCAGCATTTATTACTACCCTTTTACACATACTACAAGAATCAATATAATCTACTAATTCACCTGTTTTAGCAGTTCTGCCAACCATATATAAAGTAGCTCCTATTGTATCTTTTCTTGCAGCAGAAATTACAGCATTTTGTTCTGCATGTACTGATCTACATAGTTCATATTTTTCTCCACTTTTTATATTTAGCTTTTCTCTAGCACAAAATCCAAGGTCTATGCAATTTGTTCTACCTCTTGGGGCTCCTGTATATCCAGTAGAAATAATTTCATCATTTTTTACAATTACTGCACCATAATTTCTTCTTAGACAAGTTCCTCTTTTTAGTACAGTATCTGCTATTTCTAAATAATAATTTATTTTATCTATTCTTTCCATAAATTATTCTCTCCTTTATTCTTTAAAATTATATCATTTGCACTATGTAAAGTCAATTTAGTTTACTTGTTAATTTACTATATAGATGATATAATTTTCCTAGGAGTGATTATATGAAACATATAATAATGGTAAATCCTGTATCTGGTCAAAAAAACGGATATAAAAAAGCTATAGTTGTACAAAAACTATTAAAAAAATATAATATTGAGTCTGAAATAATTTGTTCTGAGTATAAAGGTCATTTAACAAAAATAGCGTCAGAAAAATCTTCAAAAGAACAAATAAGATTTTACAGTATTGGCGGTGATGGTACTTTAAATGAAATTGTATCAGGAATAATTGGAACAGATTCTGAAATAGTAGTTCTTCCATGTGGTACAGGGAACGATTTTAGTAGGCATGTAAATAACTATAAATCTTTAAGAAAAATTATATTGTCATCATTAAATGCTAGTAGTAACAAATTTGATGTTATAAAATTAAATAATAACAGATATTGCATAAATATACTAAATTGTGGCTTTGATGCACTTGTTGCATATAATTTAAAACATTTCAGAAATATACCATTTGTATCTGGTACATTTAAGTATAATTTATCTATTGTATATACATTATTTACTAACAGAAATTATAAACTAAGAATTAGAACTAATAATATTACAGACGAAGCTAAATATACTTTAGTTGCATTATCTAATGGCAAATACTATGGTGGTGGCGTTGTTCCATCCCCTGAGGCTAAAGCAGATGATGGTAAACTTAGTATATGTAAAATTTACTCAACTAGCCTTTTAACCAAATTAATATTACTTCCAAAATATAAAAGCTGTAAACATTTAAAAGTAAATATTGTTTATATAGATAATAATACTGAATATGTGTCAATAGTTTCAAATAAAAAATTTCCTTTAAGCATTGATGGTGAAGTAACCTTTACAAATAGGGTTAAAGGTAAAATACTTAAAGGCTGTGTTAATATAGTAAAAATAAAATAAAGGCTTATGCCTTTATTTTATTATTCATTTTCTTTTAATTTTTCTATTTCTTCTGGAGTTTTTAAAGATTTCAAATATGCTTCTTTAGTTGCTCTAACTTTTTTATATCTTAAGTGTTTAGTTCTACATCCTTCAACATTTTGATATTCAGGAATTATATCAAGTAGATTTTCCATATATAAATTTCCTGCTTTCATCTTTCCATTTGTAAGATATCCAACTACTCCGAAAAGTTCTATTCCAAATAACTTTTCTGTAAATATATCATTAAGTAGCTTTCCTTCTTCTTGATCATTCATCTTTCCAATTAACATCATATATTGATCTTTAGTTATAGAAACAATAGGTGAAAATTGTACTCTAGTATATGAATCAGATACTCTCATAGTAGCAATAGACATAAGCTCTGCCCTATTACTATTAGGACTGTAATCTAAAGCATAGTTGTATGAGTATGCTTTTTCCATTATAGCATCAGGATATTTTTCTTTAAAAGATTTAAAGTTTTTATCTAAGTCTTTTTGAAGAATATCAATTACAGATTTTGGACTAATATTATCTACATCAATAAAATCTTCTTGTGCTAATGCTATAATATATTTTTCTGATTTTTTAGAGTATTTTTTATTTATATATTTTGAAAAAGCATATGTTTTAGCATAACTTTTTGAATGTTCAACTAATAAAATAATTCTCATTTTATTTTCTATCTCTTTAGAAAAATCTTCTGTAACATTTTTTATTATTATTTCACTATTATCTTTTTTATTCATATATTTTCTCCTTTATTAATAACACTACTATAATATCATAAAGATTACTCAAAGTCAATTTTTACCTTTTAGCAAAATATGTAATATTTTGATACTAGTCATTGCTATTTTATGTAAACTATGTTATAATATTTTTGGTAGAATTTTTTTTAAATCTGGTAACATTATACCAGAAATTCAAACATCAAGGAGGATTTTACCATGTCAATTAGAGATGAAAACAGACCAGAAGGATTTGTAAAGGAACGTTTTTTTGAACTTTACCGAAACAGCCTTCACATTAAGCCCCAGACTCTAGTTGGTTATGAGTTTGGATTTCCGATTGTTGAATTTGAGATTTCGCCTATTCTTAGACGAAAAGACAACTATGTCTATTGCAGAGATGGTAACGTCATTGGATATATTTGGGATGATGAACTTTCTGTTATTCCATTTACCAATACGGCTTTGCATTTTCTCATGGAGATGGGCTTTTACGAGTCACAGTTTTTTGTACCATTTTCAAAAGAAGGTACCTATCCGGTACTTGAAAAACAAAGATGGGAAAACATGATGAATGAGGCCCAAAAGATTCTCAAAAAGGAGGAAGAACTTTCACAAGCAATTAAAAAGGCAATGGCACTTACAAGTGCAAGGTGATAAAGAAGGTTCGCTTTAAAAAGCGAACCTTCTTTTTTATTCTTCTATTTCGTCATCATCAATTTCTACATTATCTCTTCTTTTTAATAATGGATATAATACAACATCACGTATATTATAACTACTTGTTAAGAATTGTAGAAATCTATCGATTCCAAGTCCCCAACCAGATATTGGAGGCATACCATATTCCATAGCTTTAATGTATTCATGGTCTATACTCATAGCTTCTTCGTCACCATTATCTTTTAATTTGTTTTGTTCAATTAATCTTCTTTCTTGTTCTTGAGAGTCTACAAGCTCAGAGTATCCATTAATTATTTCTTGACCATTAACTATTAATTGGAATCTATCTGTTATATTTGGATTTTCATCGTTACTTCTAGCAAGAGGTGATAAATCTATAGGATGTCCAGTTAAAAATGTTGGTTTAATTATATATGGTCTACTTACCTTTTTATATAATTGGTCTATTAAATTACCTCTTCCAAGGCTTTCAATATTTTCTACTTCTAATTGTATTTTTTGGTTTCTAATTTCATCTAATAGCTCTTTTGCTGTTGGATATTTGTCTATATCTATTCCACAGTCTTTAATAAGTAACTCTCTAAATGAAACTTCATCCCATTCACAGCCAAAATCAATATCTTTTCCGCTGATATTTACAACTAAGTTGCCATCAAATAGCTTTCCTATAATATAGATAATCATTTCTCTCATTAATTTCATGTTATCTTTATAGTTAAAATATGCACTATATCCTTCAACCATAGTAAAATCTTGTAGATGGTTTACACTAATACCTTCGTTTCTGAAATCTCTTGCTATTTCAAAAACATTAGTAAATCCTCCTACAACTAATTTTTTCAATGTTAATTCAGGAGATATTCTTAGATATACATCAGCATCATATGTGTTATGATGTGTAATAAATGGTCTTGCAGTAGCACCAGATGCAGTATTTTGTAATACTGGTGTATCTACTTCAATAAATCCTTTAGACCATAAGAATTCCCTCATAAGTTTAATAAATTGTGATCTAAGTAAAAATCTCTTTTTTGTGTCTTCATTCATTATCAAATCAAGATGTCTTTCTCTGTATAACATTTCTTGATTAGATATACCATGGAATTTTTCTGGTAAAGGTCTTAATGCTTTACCTAAAAATTCATAGCTTTTTACTTGTATAGATTTTTCTCCTGCTTGTGTTACAAAAGTATCTCCTTCTACACCAATGAAGTCACCAATATCTACAGTTGAATGAAGTAATTTATAGTTTTCTTCTCCAAGATCATCTCTTTTAAATACAAGTTGTATTTTTCCTTCAATATCTCTTAAATCCATAAAACTAATTTTACCCATTTTTCTTTTAGACATAACACGTCCAGCTACTCTAACATTTTTTACACCTTCTTCAAGCTCACTTGCTTCTTTTAAAGAATGTGTTATTTCATATCTTTCTGGATGTACACTTATACCTAGTTCTTTTAATTTATCTTCCTTTTCAAGACGTACTCTCTTTAATTCACTAATATCTCCCATATGCTCACTCCTAAACTCTTTTGTTTATATTCTTTTTATATCAATAACTTTATATTTAGATACACCTGCTGGTGTTTCAACTTCAAAATCTTCACCTTTTTTCTTACCCATTAATGCTTTTCCAACTGGTGATTCATTTGATATTTTATTTTCAGCTATATTAACCTCTTTTCCTCCAACAATACTATAAGTTACTTCTTCATCAAATTCATAATCATATACTGTAACTTGTGTACCTACTCCTGCTTTTCTTGTAGAAATTTCATGGTCTGCAACAACCTTAGCATTTCTTATTGTTGCTTCCATTTCAGCAATTTTAGTTTCAAGTATTGCTTGTTCATTTTTTGCTTCTTCATACTCAGAGTTTTCAGATAAATCTCCAAATTCTCTTGCAACTTTTATTCTCTCAGCTACTTCCATTTTTCTTGGTCCTTTTAAGTATTGTAGCTCTTCAACTAACTTTTTATATCCTTCTTCTGTCAACATTATTTCTCTATCTTCCATAAATATCCCTCCTAAAATTTAACACTATTATTATACACTATTTGTCAAGTATTGTTTCACTTGCGTGTATATATAGTTTACCTAATTTAGTTTTTTCGTATTTAGATATGTCCATGCCTAGACTATCAAATATATACTTAAATTCTTTTTTGTTATTTTTATATATTAGATAAGTATTTGACTCCACATCTAAATCACTATTATTGTAGTCTAAGATAAATGAGCTTTTATTATTGAGTGATTTGTATTCGTTTGAGAATACAAGGAGAATATTATATTTCTTTTTCAACTCTTTGTCAAGGATTTCTACAGAACTTCCCTCATTTTCGTTAATATTTTTTACATAATTTTCTATTTTTTCACGATTTTTATTATTAGTAATAAATATATCTACTACTTTATATTCTCCTAAAAAATAATTTATCTTACTCTTAACAAAATTATTCTCTATATTATCTATAACAACAAGGATTTTAACATCTTTCTTTTCTATTTTATTTTTAGTTATGTATTTATTAATGTATTTAACATCATTTTGAAATAAATTATTTTGCTCAGTAACTACTATATCATCTTTTATTTTTGAATCGATTAAATTTTTTATCTTCTCATCTTTAGCTGCCGATTTACTATATATTACATATACTTTTTTATTACCATATAACTTTTTTACTATAAAAGATAATATATTGTATTTTACATTTTTTTTGTTATAACTTAAATAACTTATTTTTTTATTATTACAATACTTAATGTTAAATCCTATTTTTTTATTTATATAATTCTTAATATTTAGCTTTTCTTCTTTCAAGCTGTCATCTATAAAAAGAATATTCATATATAACCTCTCTTACTGAGTTATATATGAATATAATTTAATATATATTACTTTCTAACTATGTTTTTTATAACATTATTTTTTGTTCTATCTAACTTTTTATCTAATAATTCTCTTAAGCTGTCTGCAGTTAAATCTCTTGTAAGTTTGCCACCTTCTGCAAGTGAAATAGTACCTGTTTCTTCTGAAACAACAACTACTAATGCATCAGATATTTCTGTAATTCCAACTGCTGCTCTATGTCTTGTACCTAGGTTTTTAGGAACTGATACTTCTGAGGCTAGAGGTAAAATACACTTAGCTGCTAATATTTCTGATCTAGATATAACTACTGCACCATCATGAAGTGGTGTTCTTGGCATAAATATATTTTGTAATAATTCAGATGTAACTTTTGAATTTAAAGGAACACCTTCTCTTAAAACTTCAGAAACCTTTGTATTTCTCTCAAATACGATAAGAGCTCCTATTTGTTTCATAGACATTATTTCAACAGCTTTTGTAACTTCTGATATTGCATGTTTTACTAATATATTATCATCCATATCAAAAACATCAACAATCTTGTTTCTACCTAGCTTTTCAAAAACATTTCTAAGTTCTGGTTGAAATACAATTATTAATAATATAATTCCATAAGACATGAAATTATCTAATAAAAAGGTTAAAACTACCATATTAAATAATTTAGCTAATACATATATAAAAAGTAAAAGAAATACACCCTTTACAATTTGTCCCGCTCTAGTCTTTTTTATTATTTTTGCAATATATACAATAATTGCTACTACAAGTATAATATCTATAGCAGTTATTACATATCTAAGCGGACTACTAAGATCTAATAAATTAACAATATATGAAAGCATACCACTAAGGGTTTTAATAACATTTTGCATAAACTCATATCTCCTTAACTAAAATTATTGTATTGCTGCAACTAATCCAGCAAAAACAGAAAATATCATTGTAAAAGTTATTATACCAACAACAATATATGTGGCTGCTTTTCTTTTAACGCTTACTTGTTCTTCTTTTTTATTTTTCATAATACCTTCCCCCTTATTACTAATTTATATTTCAAATTTACCTTCAAACCATTTATCTAATTCATCAATTTTAACTCTTACTTGTTCCATAGTATCTCTATCTCTAATTGTTACAGAGTTATCTTGTTCAGAATCAAAATCATAAGTTATACAATATGGTGTACCAATTTCATCTTGTCTTCTATATCTTTTTCCTATGCTTTGAGACTCATCATAATCTACAATATATTTTTTTGATAGCATTTCTTGGACTTTCTTAGCCCCTTCTGATAACTTTTTAGATAGAGGTAATACAGCAACCTTAATAGGTGCTAAAAATGGATGTAAATGCAATACAACTCTTGTATCATCCTCTGATATTTTTTCTTCTTCATAAGCATTACATAAGAAAGCTAATGCTACTCTATCACATCCAAGTGATGGTTCAATACAATATGGTACATATTTTTCGTTAGTTTCTGGATCAGTATAGTTCATATCCTCTCCTGAAAACTTCATATGTTGTGATAAATCAAAATTAGTTCTATCAGCTATTCCCCATAGTTCTCCCCATCCAAATGGGAATAAAAATTCAATATCTGTAGTAGCATTACTATAATGTGATAATTCTTCTTTTGAATGGTCACGAAGTCTCATATTTTCTTCTTTCATTCCAAGATTTAGTAGCCAATTTTTACAAAAACTTTTCCAATAGTTATGCCACTCTAAATCTGTTCCTGGTTTGCAGAAAAATTCAAGTTCCATTTGTTCAAATTCTCTTGTTCTAAAAGTAAAATTACCAGGTGTTATTTCATTTCTAAATGCTTTACCTATTTG
>CANQVI010000024.1 GCA_947627255.1 uncultured Clostridia bacterium
GGAAATAAAAGATGGTGAATTTGAAAAGACATCTACTATGAAAATAAAAAGATATAAAGAATTAAACGATAAATAGGAAGTAAATACTTCCTTTTTTTTAATATAACTTGCAATTCCTACTATTTTAGTAGTATAATATAACTGCTGGAGGATAAAAAATGAAAATAACGACAAAAGGAAGATACGCCTTAAGAATAATGACAGATTTAGCAGTAAATCAAAATGGTAAGTTTATATCATTAAATGATATTGCTAAAAGACAAGGAATATCTAACAAATATTTAGAACAGATAATTGCAATGTTAAATAAAGCAGGTTTTTTAGAAACAGCAAGAGGAAATAATGGAGGATATAAACTTCTAAAAAAACCTAATGAATATTTAGTAGGAGATATATTAAGAGCTACTGAAGGAGAATTAATGTCTATATATTGTAAAGATGAATCTAGTGGTGGATGTGAAAGAAGAAAAACTTGTAAAAGATATTCTTTTTGGGAAGGACTAGATAAAGTAATAACTGAGTATGTAGATAGTAAAACTTTAGAAGATTTAATATAATTCCTATTGACATAGTAGGAATTATATAGTATAATTCCTACCAGATGAGTAGGAGATGTTAGAATGAATACAGTTTATTTTGATAATAGTGCAACAACTAGAGTTGACGATGAAGTTTTAAAAGCTATGCTACCATATTTTTCAGAAAGTTATGGTAATGCTTCAACAATATATAAACTAGGAAGAGAAAATAGAAAAGCTATTGAAGAAGCAAGAGAAAAGGTAGCAAAAATATTAAATTGTGATGCAAGCGAGATTTACTTTACTTCTGGTGGAAGTGAAAGTGATAATACAGCTATTAAAGGAATTGCTTATGCAAATAGAAAAAAAGGTAATCATATAATTACTTCAAAAATTGAGCATCCAGCTGTACTTGATACATGCAAAAAATTAGAAAAAGAAGGATTTGAAGTAAGCTATATTGGAGTAGATGAAAATGGTATACTTGATATAGAAGAATTAAAAAGAGAAATAAGACCAACTACAACATTAATAAGTATAATGTTTGTAAATAATGAGATTGGAACAATACAACCTATAGAAGAAATAGGAAAAATTGCAAAAGAAAATAATATATATTTTCATACAGATGCAGTTCAAGCAGTAGGTACTTTAAGAATAGATGTAAAAGCATTAAATATTGATGCTTTGTCATTATCTGCACATAAATTTTATGGACCAAAAGGAATTGGTGCTTTATATATAAGACGTGGAATTCCTTTTGATAACCTTATTAATGGAGGACATCAAGAAAGAAGTAAAAGAGCTGGAACTGAAAATGTTGCTGGAATAGTTGGACTTGGAAAAGCTATTGAGATTGCATATAACGATTTAGATGAACATTGCAAAAAAATAAAAGAGCTTAGAGATTATTATGTTGAACAGGTGGAAAAGAGAATACCATATATAAAAATAAATGGAGATAGAGAAAGAAGAGTACCAGGAAATAGTAATATTTCATTTAGATTTATTGAAGGTGAAGGATTGTTATTAAATTTAGATTTAAAAGGAATATGTGCATCAAGTGGTAGTGCATGTACATCTGGCTCTCTTGACCCATCACATGTATTACTTGCTATTGGATTACCACATGAAATAGCACATGGCTCTTTGAGAATTTCAATGGGAAAATATAATACTAAAGAAGAAGTAGACTATTTAATAGACAGTTTAGTCGAAATAGTGTCAAGATTAAGAGATATGTCACCATTATGGGAAGAATTTATTGAAAGTGAGGAAAATAAATAATGGAATATACAGAAAAAGTAGTACATCATTACACAAATCCACATAACGTTGGAAAAATAGAAAATGCATCTGGTGTTGGTGAAGTTGGAAATCCAGTATGTGGAGATATAATGAAAATGTACATTAAAGTTGAAAATAATGTTATTGTAGATGTAAAATTTAAAACATTTGGATGTGGTGCTGCTATAGCAACAAGTAGTATTTCTACAGATATGATAAAAGGAAAAACTATAGAAGAAGCATTAGAATTAAAAAATACAGATGTTGTTAATGAACTTGGTGGACTTCCACCAGTTAAATTACATTGCTCTGTTTTAGCAGAAGAAGCTATTCATGAAGCAATAGCAGATTACTATAGAAAAAATACTAAAATGACAGAGGATGAAATTAAAAAGAAATGTAAATTAAAGAGTAAAGAGGAGCATGAGAGTGAAGCCTGTGGAAAATAAAAGAGTATTACTTGGTATGAGTGGTGGAGTTGATAGTAGTGTATCAGCAATATTATTAAAAGAACAAGGCTATGAAGTTATAGGTGTAACAATGAAATTGTGGGAGGGCGAATTGGACGGAAGTTGTTGTAATACAAATTCAGCAATGGATGCCAAAAGAGTTTGTGATTATTTAGATATTCCACATTATACACTAAATTTTAAAGAAGATTTCAATAAATATGTTATACAAGACTTTATACAAAATTATAAAAATTGCAGAACACCAAACCCATGTATTGAATGTAATAAGCATTTAAAATTTGGAGCTATGT
Source organism: uncultured Clostridia bacterium (assembly GCA_947627255.1). Lineage (GTDB taxonomy): Bacteria > Bacillota > Clostridia > TANB77 > CAG-465 > CAG-465. The sequence goes on from CANQVI010000024.1 coordinate 2,569, forward strand.
ATAAAAAGGCACAAGAATTAGGATGTAATTATATAGCAACTGGACATTATGCCAAAATTGCTTATAGTGAAAAATATAAAAAGAATGTATTAATGAAATCAGATGCTGGGAAAAAAGACCAAAGCTATGTATTGTATAGCATACCAGAATATGTATTAGATCATGTACTATTTCCACTCGGAAATTTTAAAAGTAAAGATGAAATAAGAGAAATTGCTAGAAAGAATAATCTTCTTATTGCTAATAAACCTGATAGTGAAGATATTTGCTTTATACCAGATGGAGATTATAAGAAATTTTTAGAGGAAAATTCTAATATAAAATCTGTTACAGGAGATATAGTAAATAATAAAAATGAAGTTTTAGGAAAACATACAGGATTATATAATTATACTATTGGACAACGTAGAGGACTAAAAATTTCAAATGAAAAACCATTATACGTATTAAAGTTAAATAAAAAGAAAAATCAATTAGTAGTAGGTGAAGAAAAGGAATTATATAGTAAAGAATTCTTAGTATATGACGTTAATATTTTAGTAGATAATACTTTTGAAGATTGGACAACTCTTGATGTAAAAACTAGATATTCTGCTAAAGCATATAGTGCTAAAGTAAAGAAAGAAGGAGAAAGAATAAGAGTTGTATTTGATGAACCACAAAAATCTATTACACCTGGACAATCAGCTGTATTTTATGATGGAGATATTGTTGTAGGTGGTGGAAAAATATTGTAATAGAAAAATAAGATAGTTACTATCTTATTTTTTTCTTGCTAAAAATAATTGCTTATGATAATATTATTATGTATTTGGAGGTAGAAAATTGAAAATAGGACTAGATTTAGATGGAGTAGTAATAGATAGCGAAAAAACTATAAGAACATATTTAGAATTATACGCAATAGATGAACTTAATGGCAAAAATATAGAAAATAGAGAAGAACCTAAAATGCATGATAGGTATAATTTTACTAAAGAGGAAGAAGAAAAATTTATAGATAAATATATATTAAAATGCTCACAAGAAAGTAATTTGATGTCAGGCTTTAAAGTCGTATATGATAAATTGAAAAAGCAAGGACATGAATTTGTAGTAATAACAGCAAGAGGCGGATATACAGAAGAAATGAAAACAGATGCTATAAGAATTTTAAATGAAGGAAATATAGATTTAAAAAACTTTTATTGGCATACTAGCAATAAATTAGAGGCTTGTAAAAAAGAAGATGTAGATATAATGATTGATGATGACTGGAGAATAATAGATAATTTATCTAAAAATGGAATTAGAACATTATATTTTAGAGATACTAATATGAAGAAAATGGAAGAAAATGAATATGTAAAAGAAGTAAATAACTGGGGAGATATTTACAGAGAAATAATGAATATGACAAAAAAGGAGAAATAATATGGGTACAGAACATGATTTTTATAACAATATAAAAAATTGGGATTTTAGTAAGATACAATATGAAAAGGATACTTTAACAGATTGGGATATGTATGACATTTTAAGAAAAAATGCTACTTCAAATTCTAGAGCTTTAGATTTGGGAACAGGTGGAGGAGAAAATGTAATAAAAAAATTTCCAGACTGTTTAGAAATTCTAGCTACAGATTTTTCAGAGGAAATGGTAAAAACTGCTAATGAAAATTTAGTAAAATCTAAAAGAAAAAATATTACTTTTAAAGTAATGGATAATTTAAATATGAATACACCAGATGATTATTTTGACATAGTAGTAGCAAGACATACTTGTATTGATGCAAAACAAATATATAAGACTTTAAAAAATAATGGAATGTTAATTTTACGAGGTGTAGATAAACTTGATTGCTGGCAATTAAAAAGAATGTTTAAAAGAGGTCAAGCATACAATGATTCATTACCAATAAGTCTAATAGATTATGAAAATATATTAGATGCGGGATTTAAAGAAGTAGAGCTTGTGCCAATTCATGTAAGAGAATATTACAAAACAAAAGAAGATTTATTAGCATTACTTTTAAAAACACCTATATTAAATGATTTTTCTGAAATAGAAGAAAATACAAATTTAGGAGATAATGAAATTGAGCCAGATATATTAGATAGATATATAAAAGAAAATACAACTGAAAAGGGGATACTTTTAATAAGAAGATATTATGGAATTGTTGCTAAAAAAACAGTAATATAATTTATTTGGAGGTTATATATGGAAAGAGTAATAGAAGTAAATATAAAAGATAAATATGATTTTATAGATAAATACAATGAAAGAAAAGTATCTGGAGAGATGATAAATTATTTTATTGAGCAATCAACATTTGTAAGAAAAAATGATAAGTTAAAAATAATAATAAATAAGAAGTGTGAAATTGAACAAAATTTAACTCAAATGCTAAAAAATTCATTAGTTGAAGAATATAACAAAAGTTTAAGTTTACATCATAATATAGATATTAAGCAAGTTTTATTATTTTTATTAGGTGTTATATCTTTAATACTTTATGCCTTAATTAAAGAAAATGTTATATGGAAAGAAGTGTTATTAATTGGAGGCTGGGTTGGAATTTGGGAGATGATGGATTTAGAGCTTTTCGATGATGCTAGTGAAAGAAGAAAAAGAAAAACTCTAAATTTATTACTTACAAGTGAAATTATTGAAAGTGAGAATGAAGATAAACTAGTAGGATAAAAGTCTAAAGAATAAAGTCTTTAGACTTTTTTATTTACTATTGACATATACCCCTGTGGGGTATATAATATTTTTTAGGTGATAATAAATGAATTGTAAAGAATGTGGAAAATGTAGTAATAAAAGTACACACAGAACACAGGAAGAAAAAAATAAAATTACTAAAAGGTTAAATGTAATAGAAGGACAAGTAAGAGGAATTAACCAGATGGTATTAGACGATAGATATTGTGATGATATACTAATTCAAATAGCAGCTGTTACTAAATCATTACAGACTTTAGGAAATAGTATATTAGAAAGTCATATGAGAAATTGTGTAGTTAGAGATATAAAATCTGGCAATACAGATATCATAAATGACGTAATGCAACTTGTGAAAAAATTACAATAGATAGGAGAAATTTATGGAAAATCAATTTTCAAGGACTGAACTTTTAATAGGTGATGATGGTATAAAAAAATTAAATAATGCAAAGGTCGCTATATTTGGAGTAGGTGGAGTAGGCTCATATGTCTTAGAAGCACTTACAAGAGCAGGAGTTGGAAATATTATTATAGTAGATAATGATGTAATAAGTGAAAGTAATATTAATAGACAAATCATTGCAACACATAGTACCATTGGAAAAGATAAAGTAGAAGTTGCTAAAAATAGAGCATTAGATATAAATCCTAATGTAAAAATTGATGCTTTTAAAGTTTTCTATAATAATGAAAATAATAATATTATAGATAAAAGTGTAGATTATATTATTGATTGTATTGACACTATATCATCTAAAATAGACCTTGTAGTTATGGCTAAAAAACTTAATATTCCAATAATATCTAGTATGGGAGCAGGAAATAAACTTAATCCTACAAAGTTTGAAGTTACAGATATTAGTAAAACAAGTGTATGTCCACTTGCTAAAATTATGAGAAAAGAACTTAGAAATCGTAATATAAAAAACTTGAAAGTGGTATATTCAAAAGAAGAACCAATAAAAGTTAGTATGGTAAATGAAGAAAATAAAAAAGTACCTGGAAGTATATCATTTGTTCCCTCTGTTGCAGGTCTTATAATAGCAAGTGAAGTAGTAAAGGATATTTTAAAGGAAGGAAAAGATGAAAAAAGATAAATTAGAAAGATATCAAGAAATAGAAAGAAGTATAATAATAAAATATAGAAAAGCAATATGGCTAAAATTTATACAAGCAATTCAAGAATATGAATTGATACAAGATGGAGATAAAATTGCAGTATGTATTTCTGGTGGTAAAGATTCAATGTTAATGGCAAAATGCTTTCAAGAATTGAAACGCCATAGAAAAATAAATTTTGATGTTGTATTTTTAGTTATGGACCCTGGATATAATAGTGAAAATAGGCAAAAAATAATAGATAATGCTAAGTTATTAAATATACCAATAAATATATTTGAAACTAATATTTTTAAAGCGGTTGAAAAAATAGATGACCATCCTTGCTATATCTGTGCAAGAATGAGAAGGGGCTATTTATATAATAAAGCAAAAGAATTTGGATGTAATAAGATTGCTCTAGGACATCATTTTGATGATGTAATTGAAACAATACTTATGGGGATGATTTATGGAGCACAAATACAAACAATGATGCCTAAGGTTAGAAGTACTTTTCATAAGGGTATGGAGCTTATTAGACCAATGTACTATGTTAAAGAGGCAGATATAATAGATTGGCAAAAAGAAAATAATTTGGACTTTATAAAATGTGCATGTAAAGTTACACAAAATTACAAAAATGATAATGAAACATCTAAAAGAGCAGAAATGAAAAAACTAATAAAAAATTTTAGAAATATATCAGATAAAATAGACAAAAACATATTTAGAAGTGTCCAAAATGTAAATTTAGATACTTTAATCTCATATAAACAAGATGGCATAATACATCATTTCTTAGATGATTATGATAAAAAGAAGGAGGTGAAAGATGATGGAGAAAACATTTAAAGTTGAAGGCATGATGTGTGGTGGTTGTGAAAACAGAGTAAAAAATGCATTAAAAACAATAGATGGAGTTGAAGATGTTTTTGCAAGTCATACAGATAAAATAGTAAAAGTTAAATTAAGTAAAGAAGTAGATAATGCTACTATCAAAGAAAAAATAGAAGATATAGGTTTTGAAGTTAAAGAATAATAAACTTTAAGGAGAGCATAAAATGATATTTGAAAGAAAAATTAATTATTATGAAACAGATAGAATGGGTGTAGTGCACCATTCAAATTATATAAGATTTATGGAAGAAGCTAGATGCAAATGGCTTGAAGATATTGGAATGCCATTTGAAGTGCTAGAAGAAAATGGAATAACAATACCTGTTCTTGGAGTATCTTGTGAGTATAAAAATCATGTAACTTTTGGTGATACAATTATTATTGATTTAACTGTAAAAGAATATAATAGTGTTAGAATGACAGTAGAATATAATATTACAGATAAAAAGACAGGTAAAGTGGTGCTTATAGGAAAAACTAAACATTGCTTTACAAATAGAGAACTAAGACCTATTAGTTTAAAAAAATATAATCCAGATTTTAATTTTAAATTTCAAAGTTTATTAGAAAATTAAAGGAGATTTTATTTATGAAAAAGATAATATTAGCTATTGAGGGTATGACATGTTCTGCTTGCTCTAATGGACTGGAAAAATATTTAAATAAGCAAAAAGGAGTAAATAGTGCAAGTGTAAATCTAGTTATGGCAAATGCAAGTATTGAGTATGATGAGAAAATGCTTAGTATAGATGATTTAAATGAATTTGTAAAACAAGCTGGGTTTATAAGTTTAGGTGAATATAAAGATATAAAAGTAGAAAGTAAAAATAAAAAAGAAAAAATTAAATTTATTATATTTACTATTCTTGCTGTTATACTTATGTACATATCAATGGGACATATGATAAATTTACCTACTATACAATTTTTAGATCCACATACAAATCCAATAAATTATATAATAGCATTGCTTATACTTACATTAGCATTTATATGCTATGGTTTTGATATATTAAAAAATGGATATAAAAATCTAATTCATTTTACTCCTAATATGGATACATTAGTTGGTATTGGAGTAATAGCAAGTTTTGGGTATAGTATATATAATATGGTGCAAGTATTTTTAGGAAATCATCATGAAGTTATGAATTTATATTTTGAATCTTCTGCGATAGTTATATATTTTATTAAACTTGGAAGATATATAGATGGAATTAGTAAAGATAAAACTAAAGAGGCAATACAAAAATTAGTACAAGTTACTCCTGAATCTGCTATTTTAAAAATTGGTACTGAGGAAAAAGAAGTTACTTTAGATCAAATAAATAAAGGAGATATACTTATTGCAAGACCAGGAGATAAAATAGCTGTAGATGGTAAAATAGTAAACGGAAAAACACATTTAGACGAATCGTTTATTACAGGAGAAAGTAAGCCTACAGCAAAAGAAGTTGGAGATAGAGTTATAGCTGGTAGTATAAATTATGATGGATATATAGAATATGAAGCTGAAAAAATCGGAAAAGAATCAACAATATCTGAAATTGTAAGACTTGTTATAGAAGCAAGTAATACAAAGGCTCCTATTGCTAAAATTGCAGATAAAGTATCTGGAATTTTTGTACCTGTTGTAATTATAATCGCTATTTTAACGTTTATTTCATATTTAATATTAGGTAATGATTTTTCAACTGCTATTACTACTTTCGTAACAGTTCTTGTAGTTGCTTGTCCATGTAGTTTAGGACTTGCAACACCACTTGCAATAGTTGTAGCAGAAGGTCTTTGTGCAACAAATGGAATAGTTGTTAAGAAAAGTGAAATATTAGAAAATGCACAAAAAGTAGATACTATAGTTTTAGATAAAACTGGTACTCTTACATATGGAAAGTTAAAGATAGCAAAAACATTGAATTATAGTGATATTAAAGAAGATGAAATATTAAAAATTGCGGGAAGCATAGAAGCTAAATCTACACATCCAATAGCTAAAGCCTTTACAGATTATCTTGATGAAAATAAAATAGAGAAAATAAATGTAGATAGTTTTGAAAATATTGCAGGGCTCGGTCTAAAAGCTAATATAGAAAATGATGAATATATACTAGGAAATAGAAAAATACTAGAAAAATATAATATAGACAATAAATATGAAGCAGATGAAAGTAGTCTTTCTAATGCTGGAAATAGTATTGTTTATATTGTAAAAAATAAAGAAGTTATTGCACTTGTAGGAATAAATGATATATTAAGAGAAAATTCAAAAGAAATAATAAATATATTAAATAAAAAAGGTATTAAAACTATTATGCTTACAGGAGATAATGAGGAAACTGCTAAAAAAATAGCTGAAGAAATAGGTATATCAGATGTAATAGCAAATGTTATGCCATCACAAAAAGCAGATACTATAAAAAAATTAAAGAAAGAAAATAAATTTGTTATGATGTGTGGTGATGGAATAAATGATAGTGTAGCACTTACAGCAAGTGATATAGGTGTAAGTGTAAATAATGCTACAGATATTGCAATGGACTCATCAGATGTTATTTTAACTAAAAATGATTTAATGTGTATAGTAAATTTAATAGATATTAGCAAAAAGACTGTAAGGAATATAAAACAAAATCTATTTTGGGCTTTCTTTTATAACGCATTAATGATACCAATAGCAATAGGTATTTTAAAACCTTTAAATATTACTATTAATCCTATGTTTGCAAGTCTTGCAATGGTATTAAGTAGTATTACAGTAATATTAAATACATTAAGAATAAAATTATAAAATTTAAACAAGCAGATAATTGTTAATTATCTGCTTTTATGCTATTATAATTTAGTAAAGAGGTTAAAAATATGATTGTAGATATAATGCAAATAATTACAGTTTTAGTAAATATTTATATTTCATTTACTGAGAAAAAGAAAAGAATATACATAGCCACTTTTTTATTAAACTTAGCACAATTATTTATGTATTTTTTTAATAAAGATTTAACAACGGCTCTAATTTATATAATAATAACTATAAGATCATTTATATACATATACAAAGATAAATTTAAAAGTAACTTGATACCATATTTTGCAATAATTCTTCAGTTAATACTTGGATTTACAACAATGGAAAGACCAATTCAGATAATGTCAATATTAATACCATGTTATTCATGCTGGTATTTATGGTTTTCAAAAGACACTCAAAAATTAAGAATAGGAAATATTATAGCAAATATATTATGGGGAATATATAATATTTGTTGTGGTTTATACATAATTTTAATTATGCGTGCAATAACTATTACTAGTAACTTAGTAGCATATATAAAAAGAAAAAATGAACTATCCAAATTAAAAGTAGAAGCAGTTAAATAGCAACTCAACTTAAAGTTCGTGTTAAAAAACATAAAATTTAAAGTGCAATTTTAATATTTTAAAGTGCAAAATTTGCACTTTAAATGTTGATATTATATTAAATAATTGATATAATATATATAGGAGGAATTCTAATGGGTAAAGAAGAAAATTGGAATATAGAATTATCTGAGTATATTAAACAAGGTGAACCAAATAAAGTAAAGAAGACTAAAACATGGGAAACAGCAATAGGTTTACAAGATGTAGATGGGTTGAAACCTTCAAAATATCTAATAGAAACTGCTAAAGAGCATATAGAAGGAACAATAGATATTGAAGAAGCAAAAGTGAGAATAGATGAATATTATGAAGCCCAAAGTACAAGAAAATCTGAAAAAGAAAGTGAAGAAGCAGATAAAGTATCAGTAAGAATAGCTGAAATATTAAGTGAAAAAGCTTTTAATTTTTCGGAAGCAGAATTATTAAGTATCCACAAAAGACTATTCAAAGGTATATTTGATAGAGCTGGAGTTTTTAGAGATTATAATATTACAAAAAAAGAATGGGTATTAAATGGCGATACTGTTACATATGCTTCATTTCAATCAATAAAAGACACTTTAGAATATGATTTTGAACAAGAAAGAAATTTTTCGTATAAAGGATTAAGTTTGGATGAGTCTATAAAACATCTATGTCAATTTACAGCGAACATATGGCAAGTGCATCCGTTTTGTGAAGGAAATACAAGAACAACGGCAGTATTTATTATAAAATATTTAAGAACTTTTGGATTTAATATTAATGATGAAATTTTTGCTGAAAATTCTTGGTATTTTAGAAATTCTTTAGTTAGAGCTAATTACAAAAATTTTCAAAAAAACATATTTGAAGATACTTCATTTTTAGAAAAGTTCTTTTACAACTTACTAACTAATGCTAATAATGAATTGAAGAATAGATACACACATATAGATAATATTCAAGGTAAAGATGAAAATAATTTAAATGTTAATAATTATACTTTGGAAGAACAAGCAATTATAAATATATTAAAAATAAATCCATCAATTACTCAAGAAGAAATATCAAAACAAATTAATAAATCTGTAAGAACAGTAAAAACATATATGTCAGAAATGCAAGAAAAGGGTTTGATAGAGAGAAAAGATAGTAAAAAAAGTGGAGAATGGCAAGTTAATGTATAATAAAGTATAAATAATTGTACTTGATTGATATTAAAGGTAATTAAATAGCAACTCAACTTATAATTCGTGTTAAAAAATATGTGAATATTGTACAATAATATCAAAGGAGAGTGTAAATATGAATCAAAAAAAATAGGTAAATTTATTGCACAAAGAAGAAAAAAATTTAACACAAGTACAATTAGCAGAAAAATTGGGAGTTAGTGATAGATCAGTATCAAAATGGGAAAATGGAAGATGTACATACTGATGGAACAATAGAAAGGCTTCAACTAGAAATTGATAAGAAGGTAGAGTTATATTTTCATAAGTAAAAGATAAGGAGATAATTGTTAATTATCTCCTTTTGTGGTATTATGAATACGGAGGGTTGTTATGGATAATATAAATTTAAAAGATGTAGATTTAAATAATGCCCATTTTCATTTTACTTTAAGAGAAAATGTAGATAAAATAGCAAGTGAAGGGCTAATGCCACAAAGAGGTGGAGCAACTCAGTTAAAAAATGATAAACAAAGAATATATGTATCTCGTGGTTATAAAGGAATGTTAGGAATAAAGAATTCATTTATTTTTGAATTTAAACAATTACGAATATGCGATATACCACAAGATTATAGAAAATATTTTAATATAGAAGACTTTTCTAGTACCGAACAAGTAAAAGAAGATGATGTATATGAAGCTATGGAAAAAAGATTTAAAGATGAAGTATATTTACTTGTAGATGTAAAAGAAGGGGAAGATTATAGGCCTGAAGATGTAAATGGACTTGCTGCAGATTTAGATATTGGACTAAAAGAAAATCATACTATTTCACCAGATAAACTACATATAATTGAAGCAAATAATAGTACTAGTGCATATGATGTTGTAAAATCAGTTTATGATGCTTTCCTTAGCTCTGCTAAAAAAGCTGGACAAGAAGATATAGTACGAAGTTTTAATGATGATTTGGATGCTATGTTTGAATATGTAAGAAAAAAAGAAAAAGCAAAAAATGAACCAATGGAAATTAGTTAGTAAAAGTGGAGAAAAGTTATGAATAAAGAAGAAGTAATTAAGTATTGTTTAGAACTTCCTGGTACTTTTGAAGATCATCCTTTTAAAGAGGACTTTGTGTCAGTTGTACTAAAACATAAAACAAATAAAAAATGGTTTGCACTAATAATGGAAGTAAAGGGAGAAATATATTTAAATGTAAAAACAGAGCCTATGTATTCTGAGCTTTTAAGGAGTAGTTATGATTATATAATACCTGCATATCATATGAATAAAGAGCATTGGAATACAATTATACTAAGTAAAAACTGTGATAGAAGTTTAGTAGAAGAACTACTTGAACAAAGCTATGAACTAACAAGAAAGTAAAATCAGAGAAATCTGATTTTTTTCTTTTAAGTGTTAATTGTTAATTGTTATTTAATAATTTCGTTTTAATAAATGTAAGTAAAAAAATAATAATTTTTTTATTAGTAACTTAGTTGTAACTTTTAATGTAATATAATTAAACTAGATGAAAGGAGTTTTTCATTATGGAAATTTTAAAAGTAGAGAATTTAACTAAAATTTATGGAAAAGATTCAACTAAAGTTGTAGCTTTAGATAATGTATCTTTTTCTGTAGAAAAGGGAGAGTTTGTTGCAATAGTAGGAGCATCTGGTAGTGGAAAATCTACACTACTGCATTTAATTGGTGGAGTAGATAGACCAACATCTGGTAAAGTATATATTGATGGAAAAGATATTTTTTCTTTTAATGATGACAAACTTGCAATATTTAGAAGAAGACAAATCGGTTTAATTTACCAGTTCTATAATTTAATACCAATACTAAATGTTGAGGAAAATATAACATTACCACTTTCACTAGACAATAGGCAAATAGACAATACTAAATTAAACGATATGCTTAAACTTCTTGGACTTGAAAAGAGAAAAAATCATTTGCCAAATGAGCTTTCAGGTGGGCAACAACAAAAAACAAGTATAGGTAGAGCATTAATTACTAACCCTACTATAATACTTGCAGATGAGCCTACAGGAAACTTAGATACAAAGTCAAGTGATGAAATAGTAGCACTTCTTAAAAAGTCAAATAAAGAATTAAAACAAACAATTATAATGATTACACATAACATGGAAATTGCAAAATGTGCAGATAGGATAATTAAACTTGAAGATGGAAGAATAGTTCTTGAGGTGTAGCCTATGAAAGTACTTAATAAACTAACTATAAAAAACTTAAAGTTAAATAAGAAAAGAACAATAGTAACAGTAATAGGAATAATGCTATCAGTAGCTTTAATTACTGCAGTTGCTTCAATGTATTCAAGCTTAGTTGCATCTTTAATTAGGTATGAAGTAGCTCAAAAAGGACATTTCCACGTGGTATATTATGATGTACCGTCACAAGAAATAGAAACATTTAGAAATAATAGACAAATTCAAAGTCTATATTTAACTCAAAATATAGGTTATGCAAAACTTGAAAACTCAAAGAATGATTATAAACCATATGCATATGTTAAAGCATTTACTAAAGAATCACTTGAAAATTTATCTGTTAAATTAGTTGATGGAAGACTACCAGAAAATAACAACGAGATTTTAATACCAACACATTTAAAGACAAATGGAAGAGTAGAGTTAAATATTGGAGAAGAAATCACTTTAGATATAGGTAGAAGGGTAGATACAGAAGACGGCGTAGAGCTTAACCAAAGTAACCCATTGCATCTATATGATGTAGATGATGAATCATATGAAGAACTAGGCTTTTCTAGTGTTTTAGAGGAAAAAATTGTAGATACAACTACAAAAACATATAAGATAGTAGGAATTATTGAGCGTCCTGCATCAAATATTGAATCATACTCTGCACCAGGATATACATTTATTACATACCTAGATGATAACAATATCACAGGAAATATGGATATATTTGCAGAATATACAAAAAAAGGCTCAAAAAACTATCTAAATGTTACAGCAAATATTTTAGATGTCGATGAAGAGGCATTTAGAATATTAAATACTGAAGAAGTATCTAAATTAACACAAGATGAAGTTAGTAAACTATATGATAGATTAGGCGAGATTAAGTATGATTATGCAGTAAATGACTATTTAATTATGCTTGAAAATAACCCAATAAAAGCTGCAGGTATAGGAGGTCTTGAAACTGTTATAGCAATAGTATGTGTTATTATAGTAATAACTTCTGTATTTTGCATTAAGAATAGTTTTGATATTTCTATTACAGAAAAAACAAAACAATATGGAATGTTAAGAAGTGTGGGAGCTACTAAAAAACAGATTAGGAAAAATGTGTTTTATGAGGCAACAATACTTGGTGCAATTGGAATACCTCTTGGAATAGTTGCAGGTATTTTAGCATCAGTAATCTTAGTATATGTTGTAAATATCTTTCTTGCAAGTGGAATAGGAGTAGAGCTTGAATTTGTATTTAAGTTTTCTATAATAGCAATAATATTGGCTATTATACTTGGAATAGTAACAATATATTTATCTGCAATTAGAAGTGCTTTTAGAGCATCTAAAGTATCACCTATAGAATCTATTAGAAATAGTGCAAATATTAAAATAAAAGCTAAAAAAATAAAAGGCTCAAAAATAATAAATAAACTATTTGGAATAGGTGGGCAAATATCATATAAAAATCTAAAGAGAAATAAAAAGAAATATAGAACAACAGTTATATCAATAATAGTATCTGTAGCTGTATTTATTGCACTTACAGGTTTTATGAATAGTGCTTTTTATGCATTAGAAGATGAGCTAAATCTTTTTGACTATAACTTAACTGTACTAGTCAATGAAAAAGAAGGTTTTGATAAAGCAGTAGAAACTACAACTCTTGCTGGAATAAAAGACTACTCAATATATAGAGATGATGTATACAATATACCAAATGTAAAATATAATACAGAATATCTTCTTAAAACAAGAAAAACAGATAAAGTTAAAGATAATAGCTTTGTTTTAACAATAGCCTCAATAGGAGAAGAACAGTATAATAAATATATAAAGAGTCTTGGACTAAAATATGAAGATGTTAAAGATAAAGCCATTTTATTTGATGATATTGAATTTAACTTTTCCGCACAAGGTGGTAGGGTAGAAAGTAGTAAAATGAGGCAGTTTGCATATAAAAGAGGAGATGTAATTGAAGGAAATATAGAGGATAAAGATGTTAATTTAGAAATTGCATATGTGGCAAACGAGCTTCCTTTTGGACTTCCAGATCATGATTATATGAGTATGATTATCGTAAGTGATGAATTATTTGATAGTATTGCAAAGTCAAATAATATGACTATATATTATGACACAGAAAATGCAAATAAACTTCAAGATGAAGTAGAGGAAATGCTAGCAGAAGTAAGTTGCAGTATTAACAATGTTGATGAAGAGGCAAAAATTATGAATAATATGTTTACACTTATTGGTATTTTCCTATATGGATTTATCATAGTTATATCACTTATTGGTATTACTAATATATTTAATACAATTACAACTAATATGGAGCTTAGAAGACAAGAGTTTGCTATGCTTAAGTCTATAGGTATGACTAAAAAAGAGTTTTCTCGTATGATTAGACTTGAAAGTATATTTATGGGAGTAAAATCATTACTATTTGGACTTCCAATAGGGATGATATTAGCAGCTTTAATAGCATTCTGCTTATCTGAGGGAAATATAAAATCACTTGGAATTAAATATCTAATTCCATTTAATGGTATAATTATTTCAGTTATAGCTGTATTTTTACTTATTACTTGTATTATGGGCTATTCTATGAGTAAAATAAATAAGCAAAATATTATTGAAACTATAAGAAATGAAAATATTTAATATAAAGGGGCGAAAGCCCTTTTATATTATGGTATAATATACAAAAAAGGAGGAAGCTCATGAATATTTTACTAGTTGAAGATAATACTACAATCATAAAAGGAATAAAATACTCTTTTGAAGTAAATAATTATACAGTTGTAGCTAAGAGCTCAGTAAAAGAAGCAACAAATTATTTAAGTAAAAATGAAAGAGTAAATCTTGCAATATTAGACATTGCACTTCCTGATGGTAATGGTATTAAGCTGTATGAAAATGAGATAAAAACAAGAGGAATACCTGCAATATTTTTAACAGCTAAAGATGATGAGGAAACAGTAGTAAAAGGCTTAAATATAGGTGCAGAAGATTATATAACAAAACCATTTAGCATTAAAGAATTGCTAGCAAGGGTAAATAAAATATTATTAAGACTAAATAAACATAGTACTATACAAGTAAAAGATATAAGTATAGATATGGATAAGATGATAGTTACTAAAAATGGTGATAAGATAGAGTTAACATCTCTTGAGTTAAAATTACTACATTTGCTATTTTTAAATGTTAATAAAGTAGTAACTAGAAATACAATTTTAGATAAGATATGGGAGTGGACAGGCAACTATGTAGATGACCATACTGTAACTGTATATTTTAAAAGAATAAGAGAAAAGCTAGGAACAGATATTATAGTTACAATTAAAGGAATAGGTTATAGGATAGACAGTGAAAAATAAAGTAAAATTAAAAAAATATATAGTTCTAATAGTTATAGTATATATTGCATTGCTTTTTATGTTCCTAGCATTAAATATATATGAGCTTGATGTGTATAATAAAAACTATAACATTAAAATACTAGAAATTGTAAATAAAGTAAAAGAAGATTATCCAGATGTATCTGAAAATGAAATAATAGGAATATTAAATAGTAAAAATAGTAATGAGCAGATATTTAAAAAATATGGCATAGATATATTAAAAGATAATGTATTGTTAGAAAATGAAAAGATACAGTATGTGTTTATTTTGCTAAATATAGGAGTATTAGTAATTGCTGTAGCTATCACAATTATTATTTTTACAATATATGAAAAAAGAAAAGACAAAGAATTAAAAGAGATAACAAAATATATAGAGGAAATAAATAGAAAAAACTATTCTTTAAAAATAGATGGAATATCTGAAGATGAGCTTTCAATTTTAAAAAATGAAATATACAAAACAACTATAATGCTAAAGGAAAGTGCAGAAAATTCAAAAAAAGATAAAATAGAGCTAAAAAAATCTTTAGAAGATATATCTCATCAAATAAAGACACCACTTACATCTATTTTAATAATACTAGATAATTTAATAGATAACCCTAATATGGATGAAAGTACTAGATATGAGTTTATAAGAGATGTTAAAAGAGAAGTAGTAAATATAAATTTTCTAATACAAGCTATATTAAAATTATCTAGCCTTGAATCTAATACAGTAAGCTATATAAAAGAAAAAAATAATATAAATACAATTTTAGAGAGTGCAATAAAGAATGTATCTACTCTTTGTGATTTAAAAAATGTGGAAATAGAGTTAAAAGATAAGCCAGATATAGAGCTAGTTTGTGACTCTAAATGGCAAATAGAAGCACTTACTAATATATTAAAAAACTGTATTGAACATTCTAAAAGTGGAGGTAAAGTAATTATAAGTTGTGAAAATAATAATGCGTATATTCAACTTGTAATTAAAGACTTTGGAGATGGAATATCTAAAAAAGATTTACCACATATATTTGAGAGGTTTTATAAAGGTGAAAACTCCACTCCTGATAGTATAGGAATAGGACTAGCATTATCTAAGGCTATAATAGAGCAAGATAATGGCAAGATAGATGTAAAATCAGATAAAGATGGTACACAGTTTATAATAAAATATTTTAGAATATAAATATTCACATTATAATTAAAAGGAGGGAAAAGATGGAAGAAAATAAAAATATAAAGAAAGCAAAAGAGGAACTAGACAAGATAAACAGTGATGAACATGAAAGGATGCTTGCAGAACTCAGAGAAAAGGCAATAATGGACGAACATGCAATAAGAAGAACCGGATATAATGAAGGAAAAGAAGCTAGAAATATTGAAATTGCTAAAAATATGATAAGGAAAAACATAGATAAAAATACTATTTCTGAAATTACAGGTTTATCGTTAGAAGAAATAGAAAAATTAAAAATTTAAAGGATGAAGAAAAAGGGGCTGTAAAAAAAGTCCCAATGTAAAACGAGTGAATTAATTTCACTCGTTTTTGCATAAAAAAGTAA
>CANQVI010000025.1 GCA_947627255.1 uncultured Clostridia bacterium
TTAGCACTAGCTGGTGCTCCTTCTAATTCAGCTGTTATTGATTTTATTGTAGATTTTGATGCACCATCAACTCTTACGTTGTAAGGTCCAAATAAAGGATCTCCATCAACATGATTTAATTTTGCACTTTCTGTGTTTACTACTAATGTAGGAACATCAGTATATGGATCTGATTCAGCCATTGCAACTAATTTTTCAGCAGCAGCAACTGATCTATTCCAGAAACCTTCTTTACCAGAAATAGGCTTTACATTGTCTACTCTGAATATTAAACCAGCTTTGTGAGATTCACCAGTTCTGTTTAATATTTCCCATAGAGCCATTTGTGTAGCCATATATGCTTCCTCGTTAGATTGACATCCTAGAGAAGCTGGTGTGCAGTTTGGGTAACCATGTATAAGTATAGCCATACCTTGGTCAGATAAGTAATCTCTAAATGTCATTGTTCCACTTGGCATTGGGCAAGTGTAGTCTATACAATATGCAGTTACTCCACCTAAAGTTGCATTACCATAGAAAACATTTTTTCCATTATAAGAGTCATAACCTACAGTTACTGAACCAGGTGAATAGAATTGTAACTGTTGTGCTGTTGCTTTAACAGCGAATGGTCCAAACTCTAAAGTAAGTAATGCTACTAATAATATAATACTAGTAATTTTAAGTTTAAGTCTTTTCATACTTTTAAAATATTTTACCATAAATACATCCCTCCTATAAAACAAACCTATAACTTTTTTCATCTAGTCTACAATAATATTATAGCACAATATTCTTTCGCAGTCAATGTTTTACGAAGTTTTTTAGCTAATTTATTTTACATAATATATTTTTTAGTCAAAAAATTACAAAATCGTGTCTAGTTCACATAATCATATTTTGAGTGCTTCAAGTTTTTTGTAATATTCTTTTTATATTTTTGTAATTTTTATATAATAATTGTCATTTTGTGTCATAGTTTGAAAATGTATAAGGTAAAATAATATTTTGGTTACAAAAGAAAAAAAGTGTGAAAATTTTTCACACTTTTTTATTTTTTTAATTTTTCATAGCTAAATTATTTCCTGACTCGTAGTTTTTCATTGCCTTATTAAAAGTAATTACAGCAATGGTAAAATATACTAAGCCTACTGCTATTACCAGCATTAAAGACTTTAAATTAAAGTTTGCCATTAAACTTGATGGAATGTATGCCAAATATGCAACAGGTACTACAGTGTATAGAATAAATTTTATTCCTATTTTAAATATATTTTCTGGATATGTTGAAAAAGTTATTAATAACATTTCAACATATCTATTAGCAATAGTTTTAGTATCTCCAATCCATACACTTATTGATCTTAGTATTACTTCTGTAGATATAAAAAAGATACTTCCAAACAAGCCTATAAAAAGCATTAATAATATTTTTCTTATATCTCCACCAGTTGCTATAATTCCTACAACAATTCCATACAATAAATCTCCACAAGCTGCGAAATTACATTTAGATGTACAAACATTTAATAACACATTCTTTGGTTGCAATAAATAGCTATCCATTGCACCTGTTATTATATAGTCATTTATTTTCTGAATTCCACCAAAAAAGAAATATGCAATTCCATAGGAAATTGTAGAAAACGACCATAAATATAACACGTTATTAAATGTTATTCCAGTATCATTTCCAATATTCTTAAATACTACTCCCCAAAATATTAAAAAGAATAAATTGTTAATAGCCATAAATATAGTTTGAACAAGAAAACTAGCTTTATATGCCATAGCAGATTTTATACTAATACGTATAGCACTAAAAAAATATCTTATATTATTTTTAACCTCCATTAACATTGATACTCTTCACTCCTTTCGTATTTAATAAATATACAGCTGAAAAAACAACAAGTAATGCTATTATTTGCCCTATTATAAGACTAACTGCAATTTGAAGATTAAAATCTACCAATATTTTTCCTGCTGGATATACTACATAGGTAGTTGGCAAAAATTTTAATACATTCTGAGCATAACTTGGAAAAAATTCTAATGGTGTAAATATCAAAATCAACATAGCTTTAGACATTATCAAGTAAAATGATTGATTTTCCTCAGTGATAAATGCAAGCAGTCCTATAAATACTTGTAAGAAAATATCTATAGTCAGTGATAATATTATTGATATAGTAAATAAAACAAGTTGCACTCCTGATATTGGTATTACACCAGCCATAATAGTTCCAAAAATAATTCCAAATACAAAATTAACAAGTATATTAATAATACAAGTCCCCTCTTGAGCAATAATATATTTCATAATACTTATTGGCTTTGTAAGTAAATTTGCTATTTCTCCACTTTTAATCATATCTGATACTTTTAAATAGTTCTTTTTCCCTACAGAATATGCTATAAATTCACCAACTATAATGTACCAGATTAATTGTGGCTTAGTATATCCAAGTATTGCTTTATCTTTTAAAATAAAGTCCCATAAAGCATTAAAAACAAATATATGAACTGCAAAAGAAAGTAATGAAAATAAATAGTCTACTTTAAAATTTGCCTCTGATTTGAGATTAAATTTAAAAATTTCTAAGTATTTTTTCATATTTATCTCCTTTCTTTATATATATCTTTAATTACATCCTCAAGTGGAGTAGATTCTATTTGAATATCTACTATATTTCCAACTGAAGTAAAGTATGCAAGTAAATCTCCCATATTAACTTTATTAGTATCAGCAATTAGCTCTACTCTGTTATTATCTATTTTTTGAACATTGTAGTCTAATTTCTTATTTTCTAACATTGAATCATATGAGATTTTTATTACTTTTTTAGATAAATATTTAGACTTTAACTCATCAATAGTAGAATCTGTAACAATAGTTCCATTATTTATTATAATGATCCTATTGCACAAAGCTTCAACATCACCTATATCATGACTTGTTAAAAATATAGTTGTTCCCTTTTCTTCATTCATCTTTTTTATTATCTCTCTTATTCTTGTTTTTGCAAAAATATCAAGTCCAATAGTTGGCTCATCAAGAAAGATTATATCTGGATTATGGAGAATACTACCTGCTATTTCACAAATCATTCTTTGACCTAATGATAATTTTCTTACTACTTTATCTAGTAATTCTTCTATTTTAAAGAGCTCTGCTATTTCTTTAATTTTTGCTTCTGTTTGCTCTGAGTTAAAATCATATATACTGCATAATAGCTTGTAGCTATCTCTTACTGTAAGATGCATATATAGCTGTGACTTTTGTCCAAACATACAACCTATCTTATATGCTAATTTTTTTCTATCTTTTGTTGGATCAAGACCAGCTACTTTTATTTCTCCTTGTGTTGGATGAATTATTCCTGTAAGCATTTTTATAGTTGTACTTTTTCCAGCACCGTTTGGTCCTATAAAAGCAACAATTTCGCCTTTTTCTACTTCAAAAGACACATCTTCTACAGCATTTACAATAGTTTTAGTTTTTGGCTTTAATATGCCACCATTCTTAACAGTAAAAACTTTCTTTAAATCTTTGACACATATTTGCATCTCGTATCCCTCCTTTTATTAATTTTAGAGAATACCTTATCTATATATTAATTTAGATAAAAAAAAGATATTCTCATAAAAAGATCTCAAAATGAGACTCCTTTTATGAAAATATCTTAAGTGTACCTTATATATTAAGGTTGTGTAGCTCACATATCTGCTTATACACACTCTCATGTATGTAACTATTGTAACACGTTTTTAAAATTATGTCAACACATTACTTTAAAAATAATTAAAATAAATAAAAAAAGCGGGATAATTATCCCAACTTCTTTGTTAACTCAGATACTATATTAACTATTTTGTCAGCATGTTTTTTATCTGTACAATAATGTACATCTATATCACGTGCTGTATAGCCTTCAAAGTAAGCACCACCCTCTGTAAGGTAATTTTTTTGTAAAGCTCTTGCTACTACCATTGTTGCTTCGTCACGGCTTTTAAAACTTGTTGCTTTGTCTGGATTGCTGTCTACTGCATTCCAACCATAAAGGTTATTTCTATTAACAGCAAATGATGATGTACCATAGGCACTCTCAAGACAAGCAAGTCCAACTATATATAACGCATTTACTCCGTATTGTTTCTCTGCTTTTACAAAAGATTCACCCATACCATATAATGCAGTTCCTTCTAGCATTTTGTTTATGTCTTCTGCAGTAACGTTAGATGGTGTTCTTAAATCACTATCTGTTGTAAGTATTAAATTCTTTTCAAGTTTTTTAGTATCATTATTAAGATTTTCTACTGAATAAGTTTCTTCTTTTTGGATATACTTTTCTTTCATGTTTGAATAAACACTATCTTTGTACTCAGTAAATTGTACACTATTTAATGCTATTCCTACAATAAAAAAAGTAACAATTCCAAATAAAGCTCCTTTCTTCAGTTTCTGGACAACCGACGTCCCCTTTTTCTTTTTTCCTTTCATCGCACTCAACCTCTTTTCCTTAGTAGTAATATAATTACAAAAAAGGAGACATCAAATATATCTCCTTATTAAATTCAATATAATAAAAATATTACTCTATTATAATTATACCACATTATTTGTGTTATGTAAACAAAAAAAGATACAGGCAGAATTTATCTACCTGTATTTCTATAGTATGAAGCCCATGCTTTGTCTTTTCTGTTAGCAATATTTGCATAATCAGAATTAGGACGTTCAAATCCCCAACAAAAAGCCTCAGTTGCTTCATTAATTGAATATGGATTGTTAAATATGTTCTTATGTGATGTATAAAATTGCGAACTGTTTAATTCTTTAATCAAGAATTCTAATTGACAATCTAGGTCTGTCCAATCTTTTCCTTTTGAACTTGCGTATTTTTTTAATTGCTCTTTTCTTCCAAAAGACCATTGAACTAAACCTATTCCTTCACCATTTGATTCAATTCTTGAAGGATTTAGCCCTGATTCTTGATAAAGGTTACCAATTATTGCTGCAGTTTGTATCTCTGTATAGCCATTATTTCTTAAATAGTCCCATACATATTGTTCTGTTGTTTTTTTCTCCACAGCTTTTGGTGTTTCAACCTTTTCTTCTTCAACATTTTCCATATCCTTTTCATCAATCTCTTCTTCAGTCGATTCTATAACATTTTCTTCATTTGTTATTATATCCGAAGAAGCAGACTGATATTTTTCTTTTAATTGAGAATACACTTCATCTTTTCTTACATTAAAATATGTAGAATTTAAGAATATACCAATCAAAAGAAATGCTACTGATGACAAAATCACCAGATTTCTTAGCTTTCTCATATAAGCCAACCTCCTTTAATTCTTTTTACTCTGTGACCATGCATAAAAATCTTTTTGCAATTTATATAAAAACATCACAAATATATTATACCATGTTTTTGCTGTTATGTCAACTTGTTTAAGCCTAAAAAAAGAGCCTTGTTAGGCTCTTTCATTTATTCTTCATCAGTTTCTTCTTCAGTAGCTTCCATATTTGGAATTCCTGTTCTTCTTTTCTTTTCTGAAGCTGCTTTATCTCTTCTTAATTGTCCTTCTATTTTTTCTACTAAAGCATCAATTCCTGAATATAAATCATCTGTATTTTCTTCAGCTAAATAAGTACGTGATTTGTACTCTATTCTCATATCTACACGTTGTTTGCCTTTACTTTTATCTGTAAAAGTTACATGGCATATTGTGTTTTCATCAAAAAACTTATCTAATTTTTTGATTTTCTTTTCAGTAAAAATTCTTATAGCATCTGTTACTTCAATTCTTAATCCAGTTAAGTCTAATTTCATAGTAATCACCCCTTTATGATTATATTATACATTAGATATATAAATTATTCAAGTAAATTACGTCATTATAGCAAATCAAACATATCCATTTGTTCTGATCTAGGTAGACCATCTAAGCAACCTGAAGCTTTTAATGTTTCTACAGCAACTTTACCTATTTTAGATTTTATTGCCATATCTTCTATCGAAGAAAATGTTTTATATTTATCTCTAGCTTCAACTAGTTTAGTTGCATCAACTTCACCAAAGCCGGAAAGTGCAGAAAATGGTGGTCTTATTCCGTCCTTTTCTACTACAAATTTATTGACTGTAGATTTATATAAATCGACTGGTAAAAACTCAATGCCTCTTTGGTTCATCTCTAAAACTAATTCTAATATTGGATACATATTCTTATCCTTAGGTGCTGCTGCGTTTCCTAAGTTATCTATTTCATTCATTTTTGCTATAACTCTCTCTTTTCCATATAGCATACTATCACTATCAAATTCATCTGCTCTAATTGACATGAAAGCTGCATAATATGCCTTAGGTATATGTACCTTAAACCAAGCTATTCTAAATGCGTTTGTTACATATGCAGCAGCATGGGCTTTAGGGAACATATATTTTATCTTAAAACATGAATCTATATACCAATCTGGTACATCATGTTTTTTCATTTCTTCTACCATATCAGGAGTTAATTTTTTTGAAGCTTTTCCTTTTCTTACTATTTCCATTATCTTAAAAGCAAGACCTGGCTCTAAACCTTTATTAATTAAATAAATCATTATATCATCACGTGTACAAATAGCTTCACTTAATGTTACAATGCCATCTTGTATAAGAGTCTGAGCATTGTTCAACCATACATCTGTACCGTGTGAAAGTCCAGATATACGTATAAGTTCCTCAAAAGTTGTAGGTTTTGTATCTACAAGCATACCTCTAACAAACTTAGTACCAAATTCTGGTACACCATATGTACCAACATCTGATTTTATTTGCTCTGGTGTAACACCTAATGCATCAGTAGATGAAAATATTGACATAGTTGCTTTATCATCTAGTGGTATTTTAGTAGGGTCAATTCCTGTAATATCTTGTAGCATACGAATAACAGTAGGATCATCATGTCCTAGTATATCTAGTTTCAATAGGTTTTTATCTATTGAGTGGTAATCAAAATGAGTTGTTACAATATCTGAATATGGGTCATCTGCTGGATGTTGTACAGGGCAAAATTCATATATAGTTCTTCCCTTAGGTACAACTATTATTCCACCTGGATGTTGACCAGAAGTTCTTTTTATTCCTGTACATCCTTGAGATAATCTATTTATTTCAGCTATTGGTACATGTTTTCCTCTTTCCTCAAAGTAATTTTTTACAAAACCATATGCTGTCTTTTCTGCTACAGTACCTATTGTACCAGCTTTATATGTAGTTCCAGTACCAAATATAACTTCAGTATATTTATGTGCTTTAGCCTGATATTCTCCAGAAAAGTTTAAGTCTATATCTGGCTCTTTATCTCCTTTAAAGCCTAAGAATGTTTCAAATGGTATATCCATTCCGTCTTTATCTAAATCTGCTCCACATTTTGGACACTTTTTATCTGGCAAATCAAAACCATTTGCATATCCATAATCTGTAAAATCTGAATATTTACAATTTGGACATCTATAATGTGCTTTAAGCGAGTTAACTTCTGTTATACCTGTCATATATGCTGCTAAAGATGAACCAACTGATCCTCTTGAGCCAACTATATAACCATGGTCATTTGAATCCCAAACTAGCTTTTGTGCTATTATATACATAACTGAATATCCATTTGAAATTATAGAATTAAGTTCTTTTTCTAGTCTTTCTTGTACTATCTCTGGTAATGGATCACCATATAATTTATGTGCTTTTTCCATAGCTATATTTCTTATATCGTCTTCACATCCATCAATATGTGGTGGACATTTTTCATCAGAAATTGGACTTATTCTATCACACCAATCAGCAACTAAGTTTGTATTTGTTACTACAATTTCATATGCTTTTTCTTCTGGCAAATAGTCAAATTCTTTTAGCATTTCTTCTGTAGTTCTAAAGTACAATGGAGCTTGCATATCTGCATCATCATAGCCTTGTCCAGCTTGAATTATTCTTCTATAAATTTCATCTTCTGGATTTTTAAAGTGTACATCACAAGTTCCAACAACTGGTTTTTTTAGTTTATCTCCAAGTTTTACAATCTCTACATTTATATCTATTAAATCTTGATGTGTTAATTTAATATACTCGTCTTCTTCGTCTTTAGACTTCTTTCCTTCTTTTTTTATTTTTTTACCGATTCTTTCATAGAATGCATTATTAGCTAGTGGCTGTATCTCTAAATAATCATAAAAGTTTGCAATTTCATCAATTTTACTTCCATCATTTCTTCCCACTTTGTAGTCTAATATTTCTTGATATAATTCACCTTGTTCACAAGCAGAGCCTATTATTAAACCTTCTCTATATCTTTTTAACATAGAACGTGAAATTTTAGGCCTTTTATGGAAATTCCAAACATGTGAATATGATACTAATTTATATAAATTTTTTAATCCAACATAATTTTTAGCTAAAATAATTATATGGTATGGTGATAAATTTTTAGATTTATCTGAAATATCTGAAAAAATATAATTATTTAGTTCTATTTTTTCTTTTATACAATCTTCTTTCATACGTATAAACATTTTGGCTGTAGCTCTAGTATCATTTATAGCTCTATGCGCTCCCTCAAGTGGAATACCTAAATATTCAACTAGAGTTCCAAGTTTATGATTTTCAACTGCATTATATAATTCAAGTGACATTTCATATGTATCTATTACATATGGTTTAAATTCTATTCCTATTTTTTTAGCTTTATTTGAAATGAAGCTAATATCAAAATGAGCATTATGTGCTACAAATACGCATCCTTTTGCAAATTCCAAAAATTTTGGTACACTTTCAGACATTTTTGGTGCATCTGCTACCATTTCATCAGTAATATGAGTAAGCTCTTGAACATTAAATGGAATTGGTTTTTCTGGATTTACAAAAGTTGTAAATTCATCTATTATTTCTCCATTTCTCACTTTACAAGCAGCTATTTCTGTTATTCCATCATTTTCTGGGTCAAAACCTGTTGTTTCCAAATCAAAAACACAATATGTATCAAACTCAGGTATTACTGGCTCTACATCCTTTACAAGATAGCCTTCAACTCCGTATATAACTTTAATAGGGGCGGCATCTAATATTTCTTGTGTTGTTGGATAACCATCTTTTTTTACCAAATCAGCATAGTTATCTATAATAACATGATTAGCTTCTGGAAATGACTGAACAACACCATGATCTGTAATAGCAACAGCTTTGTGTCCCCATTTTATTGCTTGTTTTACTAAGTCTGTTGCAGAATTTATTGCATCCATAGCACTCATTTGAGTATGCAAATGTAATTCTACTCTTTTTTCTGGCGCATTATCTTCTCTTTCAGGAGGTTTTTCTCCCTTGCATATATTACTTACCATTATTGTTAATTCATTTGAATAAGCATCAATTTGTGCTCTTCCTTGCACTATTATATATGAATCTTTTTTTAGCTTTGGCATTAATTCTTCATGTTTTTGCTTATCTAAGAATAGCTTACAAGCTATTGTACTAGATTTATCTGTAACATCAATAGTAAGAAGAATTTTACCATTTCTTAGTTCTCTTTCCTCTTGTGCTATTAATTGTCCATTTATACATACTCTATCTCCACCAGGAACTATTTCATCTATTTTAGTAATAACTGGATTTAAAATATTAACACCATAAATTACATTTTCTGGTTGTGGTTCTTTAGCAAGTTCTCTTTCTTTCTTTTCTTCTTCAGACAAAGGAGCTCTTGGTACAAATTTAGGTTTTTCTTTTGGTGGCGCTACCTCTGTTTTTTCAACAGCAAATCCTTCATTTAAGTCTTCAAGTTTTACCATCTTAGCACCTGTATCTATTGGCATTTGGCATCCTGGCACTTCATTAAATTTAATACTATATCCTTCACCAAATTGAGTGTCTACACTCTTTTTTATATAATCATCTATTCTTTTTAGATATAAAAAATTAGAATATGGCCTTTCTAATTGTATATTTATATTAAAATTATAATTATCTATATCTATTTTACAATTTTCAAATATATCTTGTGTATAGTCATACTTTTTGTTTATATTACTTATAATGTCATATACATTTTGTACATCTACTTCTTTTGTTTTTCCTGTATACTTATAGTTTATTTTAAAACTAGAAAGTTCATATTGTCTTTTGGCACATCTTTCAAATTCTTCAATGTCTGATTGAGGGATATTTTCGTCACTAAAAGAATCTAATATAACGGCATTTAGTTTTTTAGAAAACTTAACTTCTTTTACTGTTGCTAGGTTAAACAAGTTATTATCTCTAACACAATTTTTAAATACTTCTTTTACTGGCTTTTCCATATTCATCCCTCCCTTTCATTTGTCAATTATACTATTTTTTTTTCGATTTGTAAACTTAATATAACCAATTTTATAACAGAAAAAAAGAAGCCTAACGGCTTCCTCTTTAGCATAGTTTTTGCATATATTCATCTGTAAAAGATTTTGTCAAAATTTCAAAATATTTATCTTTTAATTTTTCTACATCTGAGCGGACATCATTGTTACTAAAGAAATGTTGATATGTTCCATGATATATACAAATATTAATTTGCACTTTTCCTATTCTTTCATCATAATATTCACCAGTTGAAAAGTTTACCTCTTTATTATAACATGGTCTACTATCACTGAAATATTCTGATACATATTTGGTTGTATAATGTTCAACGCTCATTTCTTTAGGATTATACATCTTTTTAGCTTTTCTTTGTATATTGTATTCTTCAACTAAGTCCGTTTCTACATTTATCCCTTTAAAGAATTTCTCCACATCACTTATTTTTGTTATATAATCTACAGCTGATGCTTCATATCTTAATCCTTTAAATCTAGTGCTTTCTGGTACTATTATACGATTTAAAATAATTTTTAAAGACTTTTCATAGTCCTTTAAATGTTTTTGTCCTTCATTAGTTCTAATTATTGCACAATACTCTGTAAGAATTATTTGATGATTATCATTTTGGCATACTGTAACTTTGTGATTTTTATTTTTATCGTAATTTAAATAGTCATCTGCTAGACTATTATATTTGTCTTTGAATAGTGTTGTTTCAACATTTAATAATTTTGTGTCATACACATCATATCCGGATTTTACCAAGTATATTTGCAATTTTTTTAATCTTATACTTGATTTCACTATTTTCTACTAGATAGTCTATTCTTAGTATCTCCTCCTCGTAGATATCCTTTTTTAGATTACTTCTTTTAAAATTATTCATAATCTTTCCTCCTTATATATTAATATTGAAGCTCTATATTTATGTTCGACGTGTTGATATTATATATCACTTTAAAAGTTATGTCAAGTCTATATTTAAAAAACCCGTCAACAAATGTTGACAGGTTTTATTTTATAATAACGTTTTTAATATTGCTTTTGTAGTATTAACTTTTGGATTATCTATAATATAATATGCTCCTTTACTAAGAACTAACATTTTGTCTCCCATATAAAGTGCTTCATTTATATTGTGGGTAACAAATAGCACAGTATTCTTCTTTTTAGAAATTATTTCTCTTGTCGATTTTTGTAAAGCCTCTCTAGTAGCTATATCCAATGCCGCAAATGGTTCGTCCATTAAAATTAAATCAGGATTTAGAGCAATAACTCTTGCAAGAGCTACTCTTTGTTTTTGTCCACCTGATAATTGGTAAGGATACATATCTTTTTGATTTGTAAGTTCTACTAAATCTAACATTTCTTCTGCCTTTTTGTCTAAATCCACATTCTTTAAGTTGCTATGTTTTAAAGGAAATGTAATGTTATCTTTTACAGTAAGCCATGGCAACAGTTGATTATAGTCCTGCTGAAGATATAATACATTTTTAGTAGGCTTTTTATGTTCCTGCTCATTTATAATTATTCTTCCGGAAGTAGGGACTAAAAAACCCGCTATAATCCTAAGCAATGTAGATTTTCCACAACCAGATTTTCCAATTATACTTAACACAGTACCCTTTTCTAATTCAAATGAGATGTTCTCTAATACTTTTACATTATCATTTTTATTAGCAAAAGTATGTGTTAATTTTTCTATTTGTAAAATATTATTTTTTTTCATAAGACATACCCCACTTTTTTATAGTAAACTTTTCTAATGCAACAAAAAATTTATCTATAATTACACTTATTAGAATTATTAAAATCACACCGACCATAACTTTTGTAAGATTTCCGTAAGCTCTATTTACATATATATATAATCCTAATCCTCCTGATGTACCTATTATTCCAAATATTGCTTCCGAACTAATAATAGCACGCCATGCTCTTGCACAACCAATTCTCATAGCAGCTATTATTCCTGGTAAGATTAACATCACATATACATATAATATTTTTTTAATTGATCCGCATTTGAATGTTAATAAAAAAATCATGATATACTGATGGTATAGATTGAATTTTTTCTAGTAAGTTTATAATCATAGGCCATACAACACTATGAACTACAAGTACTAGCATTGCATTGTCATTAATTCCCATCCATATTATTACTAGTGGTAAAATAGCAACACTTGGTAATGGAGATAAAATATTGCATATAGTTCGTATAAAACTTTCAAAGTATTTAAATTTATCACAAAGTATAAGTACTACAATGGATATTAATATACTAATTACAAGTCCTAGTACAACTATTCTAAATGAATTTAATACCTGTGTTAATATATCTATATTTTTTACTTCGGTGATAAGTTGCATAAATACTTTGCTAAATGGTGGTAAAATGTATTGTGAAACAAGACCAAGTCTTGAAATTGTCTCCCATATAACTATTATACAAACTATCCAAAATACACTAGACTTAAAAACTTTATCTTTCATAATAAAATTCTCCTATCTTTTATTTTATTTTGGTATAGAGGTATAATTTGGTAAGTCTTCTAATTTTAATGGTTTACTTAGCATATCAACTTCATATAGTAACTGTGTTAACTTATTATATCCTGTTACTTTATCTGTTGGAGGCTGAGTTTTCATTAAATCTTTTACATCGTCAACTTCACACTCATATTGTTCTGCTAATATCTTAGCATTTTCTTCAAAGTTTTCATCCCAAGTATCAATTACTTCATTTTGAATTTTTCTTATCGCATTACATATGTCTTGATTTTCATTATAAAATTGTGTATTTGCTATTAAAGCTGTACCAATGCTATATTTTTGAATAACATCTGTAAAATCTGCTATCATATGAACATTGTCTAATTTTTCAGCTTTCAAATTTGCAGAAAATGATAAGATACTACCCTTTATTTGGTTATTAGTCTCTAGCATTGAGATTGCTTCTGTATTTGGCACTTTTACTAGCATTTTATTGTATTCTTTAACATCTAATCCGTTCTTCTTTTAATGCTGCTAAATATGCTGCTTGAGGATTTGATGCAAGTCCACTAATGCTTATCTGATCGCCAGATTTAAAATCTGCTAATGAATTTATATTTTCTTGATTAGTATATGCTTTTACTGTTGCATATCCATAGAAACTCATTAATGTTAACGGCATGTCATTGTCTATAGCGGTCATATATGCCATAATACCTGGTGTACCTATATCTATATCTCCTGCTACCATTGCATCTCTTATATCAGATGCTGATGTCAAGGTTGTCCATTCAACCTTTACGTTCTCTGGTAAATACTTCTCAAAAAGATTATTTTCTTTTGCGATTTGAAATACTGCTGAAGCATAATTATCCGGATTATAATTAATTACGACAGTCCTTTCTTTCGCGACTTTAGTACCTCCTTGTTGATTATTTAGTACTAACACACAAGAAATAACGGCAACTACAATTATTGCCACTACAAATATTACTTTTTTATTCATAGCAATACACTCCTTTTTTAAAATTTACAAATAGTAATTAACTAATATAACTTTCTCACCTCCTAAATTATTAGTTGTGTCACTATTCATATTTATCGCAAGTATATCACTCTTTTTGTTTTATGTCAAGTAAATTCTTAATTATAGCGATAAAAAAAGAAGTATATTTCTATACTTCTAAAATTTTTTTATCTTTATTGCATTTCCAGATTCAAATAATTCTACATGGTTTAATGCTTTTCCTGTACCTATAGCTACACAAGATTGAGCATCTTCTGCTATCATAACTGGTATTCCGGTTTTTTCAGATATTAATTTGTCTAGGCCCCAAACTAGTCCGCCTCCACCAGTTATATAAATACCTCTTTCCGAAATATCTGCAACTAACTCGGGTGGTGTTTCTTCTAAAATAGAATGAACCCCTTCAAGTATTTTTTCAGCACATTCAGATAAAGCATTATATATCTCATCTGATGTAATTTCTATTTCAACAGGAAGTCCTCTTGTTATATCCCTTCCTTTTACAAGCATTCTTTCAGTAACTGATTTAGGATACATACATCCAATATTAATTTTAATATCCTCAGCTGTTCTTTCACCAATTATTACATTTCTATTTTTCTTAATATATTTTATTATTGCCTCGTCAAACTTATCTCCAGCCATTTTAATAGATGTACTTTTTACAGAGCCACCAAGTGATATAACAGCAATATCTGATGTACCACCACCAATATCTACTATCATACTTCCATAAGGCTTAGAAATGTCTATTCCTGCACCAATAGCAGCTGCTATTGGTTCTTCAATTAAGTATACTTTTCTTGCTCCTGCATGTGTTGCAGCATCTATAACAGCTTTTCTTTCAACTTCTGTTACTCTGGAAGGAACACATATCATAATTTTTGGTGCAAATACGAATTTTCCACATACTTTGTTTATAAAGTATTTTAGCATTTTTTCTGTAATTGTATAGTCTGATATAACACCATCTTTTAATGGTCTAAGCGCAACAATATTGCCTGGCGTTCTACCAAGCATTTTTCTTGCTTCTTGTCCAACTGCCAAAACTTGATTAGTGTTTTTATCTATTGCTACTACGGATGGCTCTCTTAGTACTATGCCTTTTCCTTTGACATAAACTAATATA
The DNA here is from genome assembly GCA_947627255.1 of uncultured Clostridia bacterium. Classification (GTDB taxonomy): domain Bacteria; phylum Bacillota; class Clostridia; order TANB77; family CAG-465; genus CAG-465. The sequence continues at coordinate 15,011 of CANQVI010000025.1, forward strand.
GTCGCCGTACCTAAATCTATGCCTATGTCTTGTCCACCAAAGATCACTATATATCCCTCCTTCTGTTACAATTATATTACATTTGCTACGCTTTTGCAACTATAAATTACAAACTTCTACATTAACTTATTTTACTATATTTTATTTTTGTAGCCATTCCTCCTCGTAAATGTCTTTCTGATTTATTTATTTGTAAAATCTTTTTTGCCTCTTTAGCAAGAGACGGATTAAACTTTTCTAGTCTTTCTGCAACATCTTTATGTACTGTTGATTTACTTATACAAAATTTTTTTGCTGTTGCTCTTACTGTAGCTTTATTTTCTATAATATAATTAGCAAACATCTTAGCTCTTTTTTCTATATCAACCATATAAACGCCTCCTAGTTAAATATATATGTTGGATTTATATTTTTATCATTTTGAAAAAGAATAAAATGTAAATGTGGCTCATCTAAATATTCACCTATTGCTGTATTTCCCACCTTACCCAATTTCTGTCCTTTAATAACTGATTCACCAACATTTACATATACATTTTCTTCTAAATTTGAATAAACACTTCTATAACCATTTATATGCTCAATTTCAACAGTCATTCCATAAAAAGAGTCATTATATACTTTTTCTACTACACCTCTTTCTATTGCAACAACAGTTTTATTATTTTCTGCTGAAATATCTATTCCGTCATGAGTTTTCCACTGATGTAAAGTCTTTGAATATACAACTTTATCTGTCGAATATATTTTTTGAACTTCTCCATCTAGTGCAGGAATAAATATTAACTTTTCCACTTTAGGAGTAGTAACTACTTTTTCTTCTGCCTTAGTTGCAGTTACTGGCTCGTTATTATCTACATTACTTGTTACTGCAACACTACTTACCTCTTTAGGCTCATACTTATCTATCTTTAAATAATCTTTGTATCTTATATTTAAGCTAATTGTAAGCACTAGTAACATTATCATACCAATAAAAATCTTTCTTATATTATTTGTATTTGATTTTTTATTTTCAACAGTAGCACCTTTCCTAATTTTCACTTCATCATTTTCTTCTTGCTTTATCTCCTCTTTTTCCATAACATTAGCATTAAATTTTATAAGTTTAGCCTCTTTAATATTCTTATTTTTTTTTATAAATTTCTTTAGTATATTATTTATTTTTATCTTCATAAACTTCCTCTTTTCTTTAGTAATTAATTCTCATCTACTATATCTACATCTGTATAGTAATGATGTATTATTTCATCATATTTCTTTCCACGTCTAGCATAAGTATTTGCTCCTACCTGGCTCATTCCAACACCATGTCCAAAACCTAAAACGTCAAATACTATTGTATTTTCATCATTGAAATTAATAGTAAAATCTGTAGATTTTATATTAAATATTGTTCTTAAATTTTCTGCTTTAATGCAGTACTTTCCAATATTTACACTATTTACTCTACCACTTTGCGTATAATCATTTATATTAGTATTTAAGAACTCATCTTTACTTAAATCGTCTATATATCCGTTATTTACTAGTTCAGATTTAAATTTATCATATGAAATTTCTAATATGGTTTCTCTATTTTCATAATCTTCATCTTCAATATTGTCTACAGACTTTAAATATGGTATATCTGCATTTGACCATATTGCTTTTGCATCCTCAGTTTTTCTTGGACTACTCGCATGAAATAGTGCATTAATTATTTCACCTTTATACGTGATTATTTCATCTTCTGTATCTACTATTGCTCTTTTTATTTTATTAACACCTTCTTCTATTTCTTGTTCAGAAAATCCTTTATTCTTCCATATTTCATATAATTTATCTATATCTGTAAATGCTTGGCAATGCCTATAATCATCACAAACATCTCCACATTCTTCTAAATTATTTACTATTTTATTAAATAAATATGTTCTAGCTACAACCACTTGTGCCTTAATTGCTTCATATTCGTATTTAAAAGGAATTTCTGATGCTACAGTACATAGTAAGTAGTAATTTAGATTAACTTCCTCTATTTGCCCATTTTCGCTTCTTAAGAGCTTTATATTTTTAGAAGATTCAAAATTTATTTCTTCTCCCTCCTTTTTTTCAACTTCAATTTTATTTGAACTCTTAACAGCAAGTACTAAAATTATGATGCTTAATATAATGGCTACTATATATAAAAAAATAAGCCTCGTTTTCAATATATATCACCCACAATATATATCTATTCAAGACTTATTAATATATTATATATCTGATAAAATTTGACAAAAAAAGTAAAGACATTTCAAATATCTTTACTTTTATTATTACTATTGAATATCATCTGCTGCTCTATCATCTATATCATAGAGTACAACTGTTCCTTTTACAAAATCATACAAATCTTGAGATTTTATAGCCCAAATTCCTTTTTCAAGTTGTAATCTTAAACTTGTATTTTCAGTTACTGGCTGACCTGGATTTGAAAATCCCATAAATCCTTCATAATCCCATTGAGTAGTATTTACTTGTGAACCTACTGATTTATTATTAATGTCATAAGATACTGTTTCATTTAAATTTGAATCTATACAAGTAATTTTAAATTTAACTCCTATATATCCATCTTTAAGTGCGTTATCTATATTATCTCCGTCTTTTACAGCAATAGTTGTATTAGGAAGTTTAAATTCACCATACCAAGATTGAATGTAATTAGTATCGTCGCTACTCATCATTTTATCTGTTAAGAAAAACTCACCTGTAGAACTTCCAATATTTAATGCTTCTTGTTTTTTAGACATAGAAGAAACATTTGAAGTTGTACTATTGCTACTATATCTATAACCATCATTTGGAGTGAAATATATATTATAATTACTTCCAACAAATTTTTTATATTTTCCAGAAGAATCTTTATAATATAAATTTATATCTTTAATTAATGTAGCGCCATCTTTAGATATATAATAATACGATGGTTTTATACTTATTTTTCGTGATAATGTACTATTTCCATCTGCGATATAATATCCTGTTGTTTTTAAATCAAAAGCTATTCTATATCCAAGCTTAGGTGCACTCATATATGAAGCTGTTGTATGCTTATATGGTCCAAGTGGTAATGTTTTTGTTGATGATGTTCCATTTATACTAATATCATTTCTATCTAATAATGTAGTATATTCTTTATTATTGTTAGTATATACAAACATTCTTCTAATACCAGAATAGTAATTATTTCCTATTAACGCATTTGAATTATTAGCATTTCTAAAAACACTTTTATATGCTAAATCTGTACAATCTGATATTTTAAAATCATAAATTCTTGATACTGTTCTTACAGTTACTGTTTGCATTGCAAAATAATAACCATCTGCATAAAATCTATGTCCTTCTGTATATTGAGGATCATTATATGATACAACTGCATTAATGTCATTTATGAATGAAACCTCGTTATTTCCAGAATCATTTATATATTTTCTTGTTGTTGAATCCTGTGTTTTATCTATTTGTATTGCTACCTCTTGGTCGGCAATGTATTGTAATAGCTCTTGTGAATTCATATTAGAAGCTGCTGCTAAAACTATTATCTTATGATTTGAAGAATCTCTTGATAATGTTTCATTAGGAGCTACTTGACCATGGAAATATGTATATCCATCCCTTTGTTTTGCTGTATTTCTTATTCTTACCACTGTACCTTTTGTATAAGTTTTTCCATTATGAATAACATCAAAATCAAAAATTAAATAGTAATAGTCTACAAAGTCTGCTCTCATAGAATCATCTACATTATTATAATATGCAAAATTATTATTTGTACATCTTAACTTTATTTCAAATGAAGCGTCATCAGCTAATATAACTGTAGATGATGATGTATTAGAATGGTTTATTGTTGCTTCACTAGTTGTTGTAACTTCAGGCATTGCAAGTTGAATTGGTGTATATACATTTACAAAATGCTCATTTGAAGATTCT
>CANQVI010000026.1 GCA_947627255.1 uncultured Clostridia bacterium
TCAGCATCAATATAACCAGCAAATATTTTTCCTTCAACATTTTTTAGTGCTAAAACAGCATCATTAGCTTCCATATTAAAATCAAGTAAACTTCTTAAGTTTTCGCCCTCATCTATTGTATACTCTACTCCGCTTATTGTAACTTTGACTGTATACTTAGGTACTAAAGTTGTATGTTCATTAATAGTTGTACTTTCATCAACTACATCGCTCTCTACTCCATCTACAACTTTTACAAAGTTTTTAAAATCTTTATTTTCTGCATTTTTATGTGCATTTAATTTTTCCATATCTTCAGGTTTTAACGAATTTAAAGTAGCACCTTCATCTATTGTGAATTGGTCTTCTCCTACTTTAACATCTACTTCATATTTAGCTATAATAGTTATATCTTTAGTTATTGGTTGTTCAGAAGTTATTTCTACTTCTTCATCTTCTACTAATTCAACATATCCTTTTACTCTTTTAGTATCGCTTTTTAATGCTTCTTCAAATTTTGCTTTATCTTCAAGAGATAACTCATTTAAAGATTGTCCTTGATTTAAATATGTAGTTATTCTTTCCACATTATCAACTTTTAAAGTAACTTTTACTTTATGATTATAGTCTGCAGATATTGTACTATCACCTTTGAAAACATATCCATCATCATTTTCTTGAACTACATCAGTATGTTCATCCCCATTTTCATCAGTATATGATACAACATAATTTTTAAATTCTTTTGAATCACCTGGATTTTTTAAATTTTCTAAAGCAATATTTGCAGAAGATTCTTTTTTCAAATCACCTAAATTTGAATTTTTTTCTAAATAAAATTCTTCTTCTTCACCATCTATTCTTATACTTAATAACTTAATATAGTATGAAATTATATCTGTATTTTCTGTTATTTGCATTTCATTATAATAAGTAGCTTCTTCTTGTTTTTCAGTCATATATTTTACATTATCTAATTTATAACCTTTAACATTATCTTGTGGAATTTCTTCTATTGGGATTTGTGTATTTTTATTATATGGTTTAATAGTCCAATCTCCTTTATAGTTCTTAATTCCAACTATTGCATAATCATCTGATACATTATATTTTTCATCCATAGTATCTGGTATTATTTTTACTGTATTTTCAATAAATACAGAAACATCACTATCAGGAGTAATAACATCGCCAAAATTAATAATATTACTATCTCCTTTTTTATCATCATCTTCTATTTTAGAATTTCCAGTTATCTTTATATTAACATTGTTACTAGCTTCATCCTCAAAAGAAATTAAATGTGCGGGTATTGGAGTATTTCCAGGGATTAATTCTCCATCTTCTGTATATATTCTATCTGCAACAGCAACACCAAATATTTCAGAATCACTAATTTCCATTACTAAATTTTCTTGTCCTACTATAGAAATACATTCTTCTGAATTAGCAACAAAGTATGAACGTCCAGATAATTTTGAATTATTTCTTATGTATACCTTATTATCTCTACCATTTCTTAAGGCAATAGCAACATTTCCACCAATATCTGTTTTCTCAGCAGTTATTGTGTTATTTGATGACTCAACTATTATGGCATTATATATACCACCAACAATTGAATTCTTAATATTTACAACAGTTCCATCTGATCCTTTTTCTAAATATATATTTTTTACATCAGCAGTAAATTTTCCATCAGAATCAGTTCTTGTTGCATATGATATATTTACATTATTTATTGTTACATTTGTTTTTGCTTTTACATCTATGATATTATGATTTTTTTGAGTAGTAATCATTGCTCCAGCATCTAAACTTAAATTTTCAAAAGTAACATTTGAAGCACCGTTAATTTCAAACAAATTTGAAACATAGTTTCTTGAAGTACTTGTACCTACTATTTTTATATCCTTGTCTAATACTATTTTATCTCCTGTATATCTTCCATCGCCAACTAATTTAATAGTATCTCCATCTTGAGCTCCGGAAATAGCAGCATTTAAAGTTCCATTACCAGGTCTTACTTCAATTGTATTACCTGCAGCATAAAAGTTGGGTATAATTATAACTGCAAAAAGACATATTGCTATAACTATACCTAATTTAAATTTTTTCATATCTTTCCTCCCCCATTCAAATAAACCTTTTGATTACAATTAGTTTATTTTTAGTATCTTTCAGACTAATTAGACTTACTTAATACATTTACATATTATCATTAAATATAACTTTATTCAATACACAATTGACAAATACTTTAGTTAAAATTTGGTATTTATTTTTTATTACTATTTTTTCTTGATTATGTTAAATAAATATGGTATAATCGTAGTGATATTTTCATATCAATATTAAATATAACTATATTTATGGAGGGAAGTTATGAACGATGATTATGCAGTTCAAACGTATGTTAAAGTATTAACAGGAAGTAGGAAACGTTTTCCAAGAGATTTTTGGCTTGATGATGAAAGAAGCGACTTTATTTATTCGGCACAAATAACCAGATATCTAATCGAGGAAATCTTAAAATGGGATGACGAACAATTAAAACGTGAAATTTGTTGCAAGACCTTTTTCGAGCACAAATTAAAAGGCATGTTATGTGTGTTATATGGTGACAGCGTTTTTGCTGCATTAAACAACGCATATCCTGGCAAGTTTAAAGAATGGGAGTTATCTTGTACTCCTAGGAATTTCTGGACGATTGACACGGCAAGACAAGCTACAATTTGGCTGTTTCGTGAAAAGCTAAATTATACTGATGAAATGATACTACAAAACATCACCAGAAAAATATTTGTGGATAATGGCTTAGACACTATGATGCATGTAATTTTTAATAACAACGCATCTAAAGCTGTTCAAAACGCATTTCCCGAGCTATTTTGAAAAAGAGGCTGTAAAAAAAGTCCTTAGCAAAAATGGATGAAATTAATTTTTCATCCATTTTTTCATAATATTTTAAATAAAGCTATAATTTTATTAATATTAATTAAAGTAATAACTAATTTAGGTATGACAAAAGCAGATATGTTATAGACCATATCTGTATTATGTAATTTTATTAAATATAATATACAAAATTATAAACTTTTTTATTTAATATTTTGCGTTCTTCTGTATAGGTTAATTCTATCATATTGATTTATATTTATTATATAGCATACTATTATATCTTATATAGTTATTTTTAGCTAATCTTCCAACAATAAAGCTCATAGGAATTCTATATTTTTTAGATATTTTAAGTTCTATAAAAATTAAGCAAGAATTAAGCAAAATTTAAGTAAGAAATAAGTAAGATTTAAGCAAGATGTATTGATTATTTTTTAAAATTATTTTATAATATAAATATAGATTGGAGGTATAATATGGCTGATTATAAACCACCATTTACAATAACAAATAAAATTTTAGAATATATTTCTAGCATTATGGAAAAAATTGGAAAATTAGATAATTATTCAAACTTAAATAAAATGCCAGTGCTTAGAAGAAATAATAAGATAGAATCCATACATTCATCTTTAAAAATTGAAGCTAATTCTTTATCTTTAAATCAAGTTAAAGATGTTATTGATGGCAAACTTGTTTTAGGCTCTAAAAAAGAGATACAAGAAGTAAAAAATGCCTATAAAGTTTATGAAATGATAAAAGAATTTGATCCATATTCATTAGATGATTTAAAAAAGGCACATGGTGTATTGACTTACTTAACTGTTGAAGAAAGTGGAAAATTTAGAAAAGGTAATGAAGGAGTGTTTGATGAAATTGGTAACTGTATTCATGTTTGTCCTCCTCCTGAGCAAGTTAATACATTAATGAATGACTTATTTAATTGGATGAAAGAAAACAAGGAAAAAGTTCATCCGTTAATATTATCATCAGTTTTTCATTATGAATTTGTTTTTATTCATCCTTTTTCTGATGGTAACGGAAGAACTTCTAGGCTATGGCAAAATGTAATACTTTCCAATTGGAAAGATATATTTGAATATATTCCAATTGAATCACAATTACTTAAATATCAAAATGAATATTATGATGCAATAGCAAAGTGTAATAAAGCTGGGAACTCTACAATATTTATAGAATTTATGCTAAATATGTTCGATAAAATTTTGGATGAGTTTATGAACAATACATCTATTTCATTAACAGATGAAACAATTAATATAAATAAAATTTTAAGTGTTATGGAAATAAATAAGCCGTTGACTGCAAATGAAATAATGATTAAATTAGGTATAAATTCAAAGGAAACTTTAAGAAAAACTTATTTAGATCCTGCAATTAAAAAAGGTTTGATAAGGCAAACAATACCAGACAAACCAACAAGTAAAAGACAAATGTATTATAAAGTAAAAAATACTTTATAATGTTTAACTTTTTTATAGTTGTATAATGTTATTCTAATCAATATTTGATAACTTTTACTTTAAATTTAATATAAATAAACCCCAAATGTAAAATATTTTGTATGTAAATAAATTATAGAATAAAATCAATAAAAATAAATATCAAGATAGCATTTTTATAAAATAGTATAATTATTTAATGAAAAATCTTATAAAAAAACTACTGCATGATATTGTAATATTTCATATAGGATTATAGAATTTTATATTATCAGAAGACTGGCTAAGAATAACTATATAAAATATAATAGTGTGCTTTATAATAAATATAAAAATATAAATTAGTATAAAAAAATTAGCCTGTTGGCTAATTTTTTATTGTATAGTATTATTAAAATATAATTTTTAATCTCTAGCAAATAAATCACGAGTATATAGTTTATCTGCTTCATCTGCTAATTCTTCATCATATCTATTAGCAAGTATTACATCAGATATGTTTTTAAACTCATCAAGGCTATTTATAACTTTTAGTCCATCAAATTCATTTTCTTTTAAAGTTGGTTCATATATAACTATTTGAACATCTTTTTCTCTTAAAATATTTATTACACTTTGAATAGCACTTGATCTAAAATTATCTGAACCACTTTTCATTGTTAGTCTATATATACCAACTACTTTTGGATTCCTATTTAATACCATATCTGCTACATGTTGTTTTCTAGTATCATTTGATTTAACTATAGCTTCAATCATATTTTGTGGTACATCTTTGTAATTTGCAAGTAGTTGTTTAGTATCTTTTGGTAAGCAATATCCACCATAACCAAAAGATGGATTGTTATAGTGTGTACCAATTCTTGGATCTAAGCATACTCCTTCAATTATATCCTTACTATTTAATCCTTTAAGCTCTGCATAAGTATCTAATTCATTAAAGTAAGATACTCTTAATGCTAAGTAAGTATTAGCAAATAATTTAACTGCTTCTGCTTCAGTTGAGTTCATATACTTTATGGTTATATCTTCTTTTATTGCTGCACTACTTAAAAGATACGCAAATTCTTCAGCTCTTTTAGATTTTTCACCTACTATTATTCTAGATGGATATAGATTATCATAAAGTGCTTTTCCTTCTCTTAAAAATTCAGGTGAAAAGAAAATATTATCTATTTCATATTTCTTCTTCATGTTATTAATAAATCCAACTGGAATAGTTGATTTAACAACCATAATTGTATTTGGATCATTCATTTCTTTAACTTTAACTATTATATCTTCAACTGATGATGTATCAAAAAAATGAGTTTCATCATTGTAATTTGTAGGTGTACTAATAATTACAAATCTTGCCCCTTCAAAAGCATCTTTGTAATCTAAAGTTGCCCTTAAATTTAAATTTTTTTCTTTAAAAAATTTCTCTATGTATTCATCTTGTATAGGACTAATTTTATTATTAATCATTTCTACTTTTTCTGGTACTACATCTAATGCAATTACTTCGTTATTTTGACTAAGTAATGTGGCTAGAGATAAACCCACATAACCAGTTCCTGCTACTGCTATCTTCATTTAATTTCCTCCTTTAATTTTCTAATTTAACTATATTTGCAGTATCGAAAATATAAATAAAATTTTACATATAAAATTCTTTATACCACTGTGCAAATTTTCTTAAACCTTCTCTTAATGATGTACTTGGCTTAAAGCCATAGTCTCTTTCTAGTGGAGTTGTATCTGCAAATGTTACTGGTACATCTCCTGCCTGCATTGGTACTAATTCTTTATGTGCTTCAAAGTCATAATCTTCTGGTAATACTCCTGCTCTTACTAATTCTTCTTGTAGTATAGTTACAAAATCTAGTAAATTTTCAGGATTACTATTTCCTATGTTATATACTGCATATGGTGGTATTGGTAATCCATCTTCTCCATTTTTCTTTTCTGGTGCTCCTTGCATTACTCGTATTATTCCTTCTACTATATCGTCTACATATGTAAAATCTCTTTTACAATTTCCATAGTTAAATATTTTTATTGTTTCTCCTTTTATTAGCTTATTTGTAAATCCAAAGTATGCCATGTCTGGTCTTCCAGCAGGTCCATATACTGTAAAAAATCTTAAGCCAGTTGAAGGTATGTTATATAATTTTGAATAACTATGTGCAAGTAATTCATTACTTTTCTTTGTAGCTGCATATAAACTTACAGGGTTGTCCACTTTATCCTCTGTTGAAAATGGTACTTTTGTATTTCCTCCGTATACTGAGCTACTAGATGCATATACTAAATGCTCTACTGGATAATTTCTACATGCTTCAAGTATATTGTAAAATCCAATTAAATTTGACTCAATGTAAGCATCTGGATTTGTAATACTGTATCTTACACCTGCTTGTGCAGCTAAATTAACAACTACACTTGGTTTATATTTTTCAAATATTCTAGTTATTATTTCTTTATCTGCTAAATTTCCTTTTATAAATTTAAAGTTATTATATTTATTTAGTTCTTCAAGTCTTGATTCTTTAAGTCTTACATCATAATAATCATTCATATTATCTAGGCCAATAACTATACTAGATGGATATTCTTTTAGTAATCTTTTTGCAAGATATGATCCTATAAATCCTGCTGCTCCTGTTACTAATATATTTTTATTTTCTAAGTTAATTTTGTTCATTTTTATTTACCTTTCTTGAAATTATATTTTTTTATTTTTCTTAACCAAAGATTTTAATAGTGTGATATCTTCTTTTCTAATTAAAATCATATCTTTTATCTTTGTATTTGTTGATTTAGTAAAATTGACTAAAAATATTGCTCCACATGAGACAAAAGAAATCAAAGAAGCATATCCAGCACCTATTACTCCAAAAATCTTAATAAATATTAAGTTTAATATAATATTTATTAATACAGATATAAGTAAAAGAATAAAATTTATCCTTTTTTTGCCAATTACGATGTTATATGCATACACCACTTTATAAAATACCATACCAAGTACTCCTAAAAGTATTATTAGTGTAATTCTATACGCCCCACTAAATTCACTACCGTACGCAAATGATATTAATGGTTTTCCGAAAATAACTACTAATATAAGAGTTAAAAAAGTTACTGTAAATGATATTCTACTAATTTTTGCCACTTCATTCTCTTTCTTTCCATTAGCCAGTTTAGATTGTAATATATTTGTTAATGTATCTGGCAACATCCATACTTTTTCTGCCAACATAACTCCTAATGAGTATACTCCTATTTCTGCAGTTGTAACGTTATTAAAGAATGAAAGCATTACAATATCTACTTTATGATTAAATGTCATTAAAAAACTTGTTAACATTGGTAAGAAACCATATTTAACATATTTTTTTAAATTTTCATCAATTTTTGGTTTTTCCTTAAAGAAATTAATTCTTAAATTTCTAGCTGGTAATAGCGCATATAAAAGTTTATCAATAAATAAAAATCCAAAACAAAATAAAAGATTTGCTTTAGTAAAAATCATTAATAAAACTACAATTATAACATCAAAGAAAGCAAGAATAATCTCTGTTAAATTACAAATACGAGGATTTTCAATAAGAAGAATATAATTAATTTGCTTATACAAAAATACTGTAGGTAATATTAATAATATAGTTTTTACTCTCATATTTAATGGCAAAACTATTGCTATAAGCACACATACAATAGAATAAATTATTAATAGCCCCATAATATTTTTAACTATATTTAAATATAAATTTTTTTTATCTTCTTTGTCATTTAAACCTTTTTTAAAAAAAGGATAAGCTTGACAAATTCCAAAACCTAATAAAGTAGCTATTATTGTTGCATAATTTTGAGCAATTGAGTATTCTCCTCTTAAAGATGCACCAAGATATCTACTTAACAGAATGGTATATACAAATCCTAGTACTATACATAAAACTCTTGCAAACAGGGCAAACATATAATCATTTTTGAATATCTTTTTTAACATAAAACTACCTCATCTATTTTTTCATTTTCACAAGAATGAACTGTATTATTTCTTAAAGCTATAATAATTGATAATAGTAGCAAAGATTTATCCCCCAATAAAGCTGCACTAGTTGTTCCCATCAATAACGCAATCAAACCTATAATTCTTGTTTCCTTATTTTTATTTATTAATATCAATAACGAAACAATATATATTAATGTTCCAATAATTCCAAAATAATAAATCATTCTTGCCCAACCAGCTAAATATTCATCATATGAATTCATACCGGCACCAAATAAAATGTTTATATTATTTGAACTAACTTCATTTAATATAAGTTCGTAGCCATTAAATCTATTATCCTGTGAATATCCTGTATTAATTCTCTCGATAAAAGTACTAAATGCAGACGAATTTTTTAAATAAATAGCAGCTATGATTAAAATGGTTAAAAATAAAATTAATTTCTTTTTTGTTATTTTTGTCTTTAATTTTGAAAAGAAATATATAGTCCATACAACTGCTGCTAATATGATGCCTGTTGAAGACGTTGATATAATTAATCCTAAAGTTAAAAATATAGCAACTGGTAATTTATTTTTTTCATTATTTTTAATTAGCAGAATACAAGCTAAACATACAGCTACATATTCAGCAAATTGAGAAGGTTCTGTAAAAATACTTCTAACTCGTAATTGTGCTTTTGAATATATAGATGAACTAAATTCAACTAATTCTGTTCTATTTATTTTTAAAAACGGTATATATCCTGGTAAATAGTATCCAATTGTTTTCATTAATGTAAATTGAATTATTATATAAAAAACAGCAAAAATCGACACATATTTATATACTTTTATTCCTAATTCAAAATTAAAATATTTACTTGAAAAAATCGAAATAACTAATAAATAATACAAAAATCTACATGTTTTAAGTATGTTTTCAATGTTCATATCTAAGAAAAATAAATTTATTATTAAATAAATGCTAAACACAAAAAAAGGAATAAAAATTTTCAACTTTTTTTTACGAATAGTATCTATAATCAACATTACTGATAAAATTAATAATAATAGATCAGCAATACTTATTCCATTAATTCCAGAGCTATAAATACTTAACGGAACATATATAACAATTAAAATAGTGTATATTTTTGATAGTAAATTATTTTTCACTTAATTACGTCCTTTCAATTTTTTGTATTAAATCTCTATATAATTTGATATAATTGCTGATACAAATATCTGTATCATAATTTGATATAGCAAAAGACCTTATTTCATCTTTTTGCTCAACTGTTAATTTATTTGATAATGCATTTTTCAATTTATTTTCTATATCTTCGATACTAGATGGATTGAATCTGATAACGTTTTCACTTTCTGTAACTAATTCAGAAAATACGGGAATATCAGAAATAACTAATTTTGTACCAACAGTCATACCTTCAAATAAAGCATTACAAAATCCTTCATAATATGATGGCACTACAAGAGCATCAATTCTTTTTAGCAAACTATATACATCATCTCTTTGTAAAAGTCCTGCTAATATAACATGCTCTTTTAACTTGTTATTAGAATTAAGTGCGTTTTCTAGTACATTTTTTTGACTTCCATTACCTACATAAATAAATTTAACTTTTTTAGTTAAATTTGGCTCATCTTCTAGTAATCTTTCAAATGCTTTTAAAGAACTTAATGGATTTTTTACTTTTTCTAACCTACCAATTTGAGCAAAAACAAACGTGTCATCTGCAATTTTATTTTTTTCAATAAATTCACTGCAAAACTTATCCGATATAGATAATATTTTTTTTGTATCTATTCCATTGTATATAACTTCCTGATAGCATTTTTTTATTTTCTTTTTTTGCCAATCTAATAAACCATCACGTGTACTTGTCGAATTAAATATAATTGCATCAGCATATTTTAAAGTACTACCAATTATAAAATTCTGTTTGTAATTGAAACTGTGATGATTTGCATGAACTGTGTGAACAATTTTTATCTTTTTATTTTTTCTTAAAATATATCTTATAATTGCACCTGATAAAGAGTGATGAGTATGTACAATATCAATTTGCATATTTTGAAGTATCTTTTTTAATTTACGTATTGATGATAGTTTATGTTTTTTGTATTCTAATCCGTATACTTCACAATTTGGAGATATCAATTTAGAATATTTTATAGCTTCATCTTGAGAGTCATATAATGAAAAAATAGACACATCATTATCTTTAGACATTAAATTAGCCCATTCTACAGGTATAGATGTATAAGAAAATTTATTAATTACATGTACTATTTTCATTTTTCCCTCCAATTTTATTAACATTTATTGTAGTGATTATATATTCCTTTAAAGCTGCCAAATCATCTAAAGTACTAATTTCATATGTATATAAATCATTTATTTGTTTAACACAATTTTCAATTCTATCTAGCGTTAAATTAACTTCCTCTCCATTCATCTTTTCTACTCGTGAATGTTTATTTTCTCTCAATTCTAATCTTTGTTTGACAGTCTCTTTATCTACATTTAAAAATATTTTTTTAATTATTACTTTCTTATTTAAAATTAAAAAAAGGTTATTATAATTAGTATTAGCATTTATATTATTAAACATCGAAAGAGAAAGTGCAGATTGAATTAAACCTTCATCCCAAATATAAATATGATTTTGTTTTTGAAATTTATATATAACAATCTTATATGCAATATTAGCAAATTGCTTATAAATTTCTTTACCTTTATATCCATTATCTTTTATTAATTTCATTAGTTTAAGAAATGAAATAGGATTAATAAAAAGTAAAAATAAAGAATATAAGATTTTAGATAATATTCTTTTTACTTTTGAATTACTATATAAAATGTTATAAGTAGGTTCTTCTACTATAAAGTTATTTTCTTTTCTTAATTCTTCAGCAATAATATGTGATATTGTGCTTTTGCCACTTCCTGGTAATCCATAAAATTCAATATGAATTGGTTTATTTATTAAATTATTTTCCATATCTCATTCATAACCTCACCAGCACTTTGGATAAAATCACAATCTGTATCTATTATTACTGATTTTTTTGATATATTTAATTTTTGTATGATTTCCTTTTTAGTTTCTATTTCTTCTATTGTCATTTCTGGTTTTCTACTAATTGCAACATCTGATGGAACCATTAATTTTATTGTTAAATCTGGTGGGTTCATATTAGAAAGATTATATATCTTGAATTCCCAGTTAGATAATTTTTTTAATAATCCTTTTGAATTTGCATATTTTGTTAATAAAGGTCCATCACTACAACCAGGATGTATACTTTGTGGATAACGATCTGTTATAACCAATAAACCATTATTTCTAGCTTTAATCATTTGCTTTAATTTCTTTTTCTTTTCAAAAGCTAAACTAATCGCCCAAATAATTTTAGCAACAGAATATACTCTAGATTTAAAGGAAATTTTTTTGTTCTCTTTATACTCTTTTTCGATAGTTGCACCTATACCTTTTCCGCCAACTTTTTTAGCAATAAGTTTCATAGGCTTACGAATTAAAGATGATTTTCCATCTCCGCTTCCAAAATAAATATTTACTACATCTATTTTTTTTGAAAACTCTTTCTTTATATATTTTAGAGTAGTAGATTTACCAGCACCATCACAGCCTAGTAAAGCAACAACACAACCACCTGATGGAGAAACACGTCTGTTTGCTTCAAAATTGTTTATTCCCAATCTTCTTTTAACTCCACCAATTAACCAATATATTTCTCTTTTTGTTCTTGTAATATATGATGTAAATTTATTATATTTTGTATAAATTCTTAGTTTTTTCCTTAATTTCTTTTGCAAAGTAATAAATTGAATTTTTTTGGAAATATTTTTATTAGAAAGTTCTATAATTAAGTCAGCTATTTTTTCATCTGTAAATGTGCAGGCAGAAGTATATAATTTTTCTTTATTAATTAACTTTAATAAATAATTAATTTCTTTTATATCATCTTTTCCAACCTTTTTTATATAATCACGATATCTTAATTTTAGAGCAATTCTACAAAATAATAGTACCAATTCATCTTCTGGTAATGATGTATAAATACCATAGCTTGACCTTATTCTATTGTTTATAATAATCTCAGACCATGGTGTAATTGTATATCCTTTTAAATGTTTTTCACCTAATGTCATTTTATAGTGAGTATGAACATGCCAAATTTTTGCACTATCTTTATCAAAGCCTATAAAATCTTCGATGCCATTATATTGCATAAGAGGAGTGGCTCTAAATCTTTTAAGGTTACAGTCATTAAAAACTTTTTCTATTATATCTTTTTGTGAATAATCAAATAAAATATCTAAATCTGTTTCACCATTTAAAGATTCTTCTATATGCTCATTACTTTTCCAATGACAATATTTAATATTTTTTTCATCTAGTTCCTTTAAAAACGTATCAATAGATTTAAGCATTATTTATCTCCTTATTTTTTATATTTTCATAATGTTCATCATATTATTGTTAATAATATCTATGGTAAATTTATTTAAGCATAGTTCATATGACTTATTTCCCATATCTTGTAGTTTGTCCTTGTTTTCTACCATCCATATCATTTTTTCTACTAAATCATCTACATTTTTAGGCTCAACAAAAAATCCATTTACTCCTACTGTTACTGTTTCTCTACATCCCGGTGTATCTGTTGTTATTATTGGTCTTCCCATTGCTGTTCCTTCTATAATACTTCTTGGTATTCCTTCTCTATAGTATGAAGGTAGTACAAATACTGATGATTTTGCTAAGTATTCTTCTACTACTTTTGTTTCAGGTATATATTCAACTATTTCATTGTCTATATATGGCTTTAGTGTTTCTAATGATATAGCATTAACATTTTTATCTATTGCTCCTATATATGTAAACTTTGTTTCAGGATATTTTTCTTTTACTCTTTTTGCTGCTTCAAAATATTCTAAAACACCTTTTTCTTTTAATATTCTTGATACCATTATGAATGAGACTTTATCTGTTGGAATATCATTTCTAGTAAATTTTTCTAAATTTACTCCTGATCCATTTACAAGTTCACATTTTTCTTTCTTTACATATCCTCTTTTAACAAATTCATCTATATCATCTTGGTTTTGAAATATTACTTTTGCATTTTTGCTTAATGCCCATTTATATCCTAATCCACAAAATGTTCTAATTAGTTTTACTTTTAATGTATTAACAGAAAATAAGTATCCTAATCCACAAACCAAAGAATATATTTCTTTAACCTTAGCTTTACTTGCTGCAAGTGATCCAAATACTACTGGTTTTATTGTGTATGAGAATACTTTATCTGGTTTTTCTTCTTTTATTATTTTTATTAACTCTTTATAATAGTTATATGTTTTTAGTAATGAAAATGAATTTTTATCTAAATCTATATATCTAAGCTTTACACCTATTTTTTCAAAATATTCTTCTGACTCCTTTTCAGGTACAATAGCTGTAACTTCATATCCTTTTTTTCTAATATCTTTTATTAAATCTCCTCTAAAGTTAATTAGATTACTTGTTTTAGGAGCAACTATTAGCACTTTCCCCATTATTTCACCTCAATATTCTCATTGTTATAACTTTCAATTACATGTTGGTTTCTTAACTCGTCCATATCATGTTGTACAGTTCCTTTTCCACCATCTGCACCATCTTTGCATAATAATACTGAAAAAGTCTTAAATACAATTTCCATGTCTGACTTTAAGCTATAATTATTTACATATTCTAGGTCATAATTTATTCTGTCTATTACACTTGCACAGTTTCTTCCGTTTACTTGTGCTAGTCCTGTTATACCAGGTAACACGTCATATCTATGTTTTTGTTCTTCTGTCATATTTTCATAATACATAGGTGTCCATGGTCTTGGTCCAATAAAAGTCATGTCTCCTTTAATTATATTTATTAGTTGTGGCAATTCATCTATGCTTGTCTTTCTAATGAATTTACCTATTCCTGTATATTTATCTGGTACACTTAAATCTGAAGCATTATTGTTTGCTGACATACTTCTAAATTTGTATATATTAAATATTTTTCCGTCTTTACCTATTCTTTCTTGCTTAAATATAATAGGTCCTTTAGAATCTAATTTTATTGCAATACTTGTTACCAAAAGAATAGGAGATAGAACTACTAGTAATGCTGATGAAGCTATAATATCTGCTGTTCTTCTAAATAAAGCATATATATTAAAACTTCTTTTTTTATTTTTTTCTTTTGTGCTTTCGATATCAAACTTTATAATATTTGAATCTTCTGGAACTCTTATATCTGAGTCTACAGTTAATAATCTAAATTCTCTTGCATTATTAGAATTTGACATATAAATTCCCCCATATAAATATTTCAAAAACAATATAATTTACATTTTATTTTTTCACGATTTCACAAAATATGTATTTTGTGAAATCGATTAAATAATTAAAGCTTGTACACAAGGACATAAAAAATTTCAGATAGAGTAAAATCTTTTATAATCTCTGTCTTTTCTCAGAATACTTATATTTCTTGTTTACTGCTATCCGATTAGCCGTTTTATTATATCGTGTTACATAGAAAATATAAATACTTTCATTATTGCGATATTATATTTTTATATCAAACTTTTTATGTCTTCTCTTTGTTTAAATATAACTGTTAATATTATAGCATAGAGGCAAAAAATAGTCAACATATTTTTTACTTTTTCTGACTATTTTTATGTAATGTTTATATCTTATTTTAAAATAAAAAAGGAGACCTAGTCTCCTTCTTTAATATATCGAATACATAGAATCATATTCTTGTTTTCGATATAACTTAATTAATTTTCTTTGAATTTTTTCAAGTGATTTTGCATATGAAGTTAATTTTTTAGATTTAAAAAACGGAACTTTCTTATCTGATTTGTAACGTATTTTATGCTCTATATTCGACCAAAAATTCATAGCACTTGTTCTCATTTGAATTTCAACTTTAATTATAACAATTTCATTATTAATATTTAGTGGTGTTTCTACAATCATATGATAAGCAGAATAGCCACTTTTTTTAGGATTATTTATATAATCTTTTTCTTCAATAACCTTTAAATTAGGCAACTTTTGAATAATTTGTTTTATAATAAAAATATCTTCTTGTAGTGGGCATACTATTCTTACACCTGCTATATCATTAATATTATCTACTAATGATCTATATGTATTTTCAAAGCCCTTTCTATTCATTTTCTTAATAATGCTTTCTTTTGTTTTTAGTCTTGCATCAACTTCATCTATTAAAGGATAACCATATAATTTGTTTATTTTTTCCTTTAACATATTAATGCTATCTTTTACTTGATTCATTGCTAATTCGTATATTTTTAACAGGTCATTACACTGCTTACTGTCTATATCAATTTCTTCCTCTTTTGTCGTTTTTATTTTATCATTTTTTATTATTAAAGATTGTCTTGGACTCACCTCCCTTTCTATATATATTATTTTATCATATTATATTTTAAAATTATATATAAATTTTGTGTTTTTTTTGAGAAATTTTTTAATAATTATAATTTATATGATATAATTTCTTTAAACTATGGAGGTTAATATGCAATATTTATTCTTAGATGAATCTGGTAACTTGCACAAAAACAGTACAGATAGATATTTTGTAATTGGTGGTGTTTTCACAAATAACTATGCAGATATTAAAAAGTCATATGTTGAAATTAATCACGAATTAAAGGAAAAATTAAATATGGATTTCGAAACCGAACTAAAAGCTGCATATCTTAATATGGAAGAAAAAATGGATATAGTAATTAAGCTTCAAGGAATGAAAGGTATGTATATAGTTGGCATTATAGTAGATAAAGAAAAAATAGGTATAGAAATTGAAAAAATTCATTTATATTATAATTATATAATTGGAAAACTATTAGATTACTTAATAAAAATAAAGTTAATAAATACGCGTAAAGAACAAAGTTTATTTATAAACATAGATAAAAGTTCTATGAAAATTGAAGATATTAATTCACTAGAAATGTATTTACAAATTCATTTTAACATTGAAAGAAAATTTAAATTTAATTTGGATGTTTCATATTGGGATTCAAGCAAAAACTATATGATACAAGTAGCAGATATAATGTGTAATACTATTTGGAATATTGTTCAATCTCCACATTCTAATGTAGTCTTTTACTCATTAAATAAAGCTAATAAACTTAAAATATGTAAATTAGATAAAAAAGTATAAAAATAAATAGATGCATAATGCATCTATTTATTTATTGTACTATATACAATATTTGTAATTGAGTCATTTATTTTCCTATCTTTTTCATCATAGCTATCTAATATATCTGTAAAACCATTATTTGCTAGTTTACTTATACCAAGTATATGTGAAAATATCATACATTTGTATTTATCTACTTTAAATTCTTCATTTTTTCCAGCTAAAACTTTATATGCAGTTAGCATTTTTTTAAATCCATATAATTTTTTTACTTCATCTTCTATTTCACTATATACCATATATTTACCAGATGATTTGCTCATTATAATTTTTTCTTCTTCATATAATTTTCTTCCGTATTCTTCTGCTTTATCTATCCATTCATTATATTTTTGAGTATTATTTTTATACCATACATCTAATGTGTTTTTATCTATAATATAATTATTATCTTTAGAAATTTCTATTAAAATGTTTTCAAATTCTTCTTCAACTTCTAATTTTTCAGTATCATCCTTAATTTTTGAAACATCAAAAACATATAAATCATCTGCACCATCAATTAACTTTACTTTTCCTGTATAAATATATTTAAATAATAATGCCCCAAAAATTCCTACATGATTTGTTCTAAAAGAAGGCACTTCATCAATGCATATATAATTTTGTACTATCCAAAATGCTTTGTATATATTCTCACCACATGGTATTCTATCATATATTTCAGGAAAAGAAACTGCATATGAATTTGTTTCAAACACATATTTATCATTTGGTGCTAATTTTGGATTTTTGTTTAATTTTAATACACCTAAAACAATTATAGCACATATAGCTAAAACAAATGTTATTGGGTTAAGTAAAAAGTTTAGTATAAGAAGAACGAAATTTTTACTAAAGAAGAATTTTATTATACCAACATGTAATGATATAATAATATTTTTAACTTTTTCTTTTATTTTTTCATTGTCTATTTCTTCTTCCTCAGGCACAACATTATTATTTTCTCTTATTGATATTATTCTTGTCTTATCACCAGGCTTTTCAAAATTAGAAATAAGTGCTGCAGTCGCATCAATAAATGTTGCATTTGATTTTTGAGTTGGTATAAAGAAATCTTCTTTATATTCAATTATAACATTTATTGCTGTATTCTTATCTACTGGATTTACTATAGTTATAATTGCATGATTATTTTCATAATTAACATTATTTTCTATTCCATCAAGTATCCAAACCTTACAAAAATCCGATTCATTGATATAATCAGAATGCAAATTTAAAGATATATTGTTTACTGGATAATCTGTACTTTCAGATAAAATTTGATAATACGTAATCTGTGAATCTTCAAGTCCTATTACAAATTTTTGCATATCATACTGTATTGTATATTTTTTTTCTCCACTTTCTCCAATCCCCCAATATAAATCATTACCATTTTCAAGATAATAGCTATTTTTTTCTTTTAAATCATGATATTTTACTAAATCTTCTGACGGCTTATATTTTGTTCCTTCATCATCTATAATAGTAAGATTACTTTTTTTAAAAGTAGATACATTGGAATTTCCAAGTCTAACCATTCCATATTCCTCATCTATATTTACATCCCAATTTTCTGTTATTTTAGCAGTTCCATCTTGATTTACATTTATGTCTATATTCAAGCTATTAACAGAATTTGCTTTTACTATAGATGTAGGAATAATATAATTAACAAGTATAAGAGTTATTACTATAAAAGTATACTTAATTTTTTTCATATATCTAACCTCACTAATATAATTGTATATCATTTTTTCATAATATTAAAGATAATTATTAATATTAATAAAAA
>CANQVI010000027.1 GCA_947627255.1 uncultured Clostridia bacterium
CAGAATTAAGAGAAAAAGCAATAATGGATGAATTAGCAATAAGAAAGACAGGATATAATGAAGGAAAGAGAGAAGGATTGAAACAAGGATTACAAGAAGGAAAAAAAGAGGGGATAAAAGAAGGCATAAAAAGAGGAATAGAAAAGCAGAGTATAGAAATAGCTAAAAATTTATTAAAAATTGGAGTAGAGGTAGAAATAATAATTAAAGCAACAGGATTAGAAAAAGAAGAAATTGAAAAAATAAAAAATAATATATTATAAATTAATAAGAAGTAAAATGAAGTGAACCCAAATTGTTAGACAAAAAAGTTTAACAAGGAGGGTTCATTTTTTATGCACATAAACTATATATTTTATCACAAAAAATTACCATAAGCAACGAAAAATTATTAAAAAATATAAATAAATGTAAAACTTTAAAAAAGCCCTAAAAATAGCCTAAAAAAACGATAAATTTTAATGAAAAAGTCTTGAAAATTGCATTCATGTGATATAAAATAATGGATGTAAAAAATAAGGAGGTAATTTTTATGAAAGTTAAACTTGGAATTAACGGATTCGGAAGAATCGGTAGACTTGTGATGAGAGCATCACTAGAAAGAGAGGATGTAGATGTACTTGCAGTAAATGATCCATTTATTGATGTAGATTATATGAAATATATGTTAACATATGATACTATTCATGGAAAATTAAATGCTGATGTTGAAGTAGTTAATGGTGATTTAGTAATAAATGGAAAAACTGTTAAAGTATACAACTTTAAAGATCCAAATGAAATTCCTTGGAGAGATACAGGAGTTGAATATGTTGTTGAATCTTCAGGTGTATTTACAACAACTGAAAAAGCATCTGCACACTTTACAGGAGGAGCAAAGAAAGTTATTATTTCTGCACCTTCAAAAGATGCTCCTATGTTTGTAATGGGTGTTAACCAAGATAAATATACAAAAGATATGAACGTAGTATCAAATGCATCTTGTACAACTAACTGTCTTGCACCTTTAGCAAAAGTTATTAATGATAACTTTGGTATTAAAGATGGATTAATGACAACAGTTCACTCAGTAACAGCAACTCAAAAAACAGTTGACGGACCTTCTAACAAAGATTGGAGAGGAGGAAGAGCTGCAACATATAACATTATACCTTCATCAACTGGTGCTGCTAAAGCAGTTGGAAAAGTTATACCAGAATTAAATGGAAAACTAACAGGTATGTCATTTAGAGTACCTACATTAGATGTTTCTGTAGTAGATTTAACTTGTAACTTAGAAAAACCAGCTACATATGAAGAAATAGTTGCTGCTGTTAAAAAAGCATGTGATGGGGAACTAAAAGGAATTATGTCTTATACAGATGATGCTGTAGTTTCTTCAGATTTCATTCATGATTACCATACATCAATATTTGATGTTAACGCAGGTATCCAATTAACAGATACTTTTGTAAAATTAGTAGCATGGTATGATAATGAATGGGGTTATTCAAATAAAGTAGTAGATTTAGCACAACATATGGCTGAAGTAGATAATCAATAATTTAAATTATATAAGCTGGCTAATATTCTTTATTTTGCCAGCTTATTTTTAGGATAAGGAGAGAATAGTTTATGTTAAACAAAAAAACAGTAAGAGATGTACAAGTATCAGGAAAGAGAGTACTTGTAAGATGTGATTTTAATGTTCCATTAGATAAAGAAAATCCAAATAAAATAACTAGCGATAAAAGAATAGTTGAATCTTTAAAAACAATTAATTATTTAATAAATGCTGGAGCTAGAGTTATATTATGTTCACATTTAGGAAAAACAGGACAAAATAAAAGTTTAGCACCAGTAGCTAAAAGACTATCTGAGCTATTAGAAAAAGATGTTCCATTATTAAAAGATATATTATCTCAAGAAACAAAAGATTTTGTTATGAATATGAATGATGGAGATGTATGCCTTCTTGAAAATACAAGAATGTATGAAGAAGAAGAAGCAAATGATGCAGAATTCTCAAGAAAATTAGCTTCATTAGGAGAATTATTTGTAAATGATGCATTTGGAAGTGCACATAGAGCACATGCTTCTACTGAAGGTGTAACACATTATCTACCATCAGTAGCTGGATTTTTAATTGAAAAAGAAATAGCTGCTTTAGATGGTGGAATTAATAATCCAAAAAGACCTTTAGTAGCAATAGTTGGTGGTTCAAAAGTTTCTAGTAAAATAGCAGTACTTACTAATTTATTAGATAAAGTTGATACATTACTTATTGGTGGAGCCATGACTTATACATTTGTTAAAGCTCAAGGTGGAAATGTAGGTAGATCTTTAGTTGAAGATGACAAAATTGATGTTGCAAAAGAAATATTAAAGAAAGCTGAAGAAAAAAATGTTAAATTTATTTTACCTGTAGATACAATGGCTGCAGATGATATGACTGAAGTAGCAAATGTAATGGTATGTGAACCATATGATATACCAGATGATTACATGGGATTAGATATAGGACCAAAAACAATTGAACTATTTAAAGCTGAAATAGCTCTTGCTGGAACTGTTGTATGGAATGGACCTGTTGGAGTATTCGAAATTTCAAAATTTGCTACTGGAACAAATGAAATAGCAAATGCTATGGCACAAAGTGATGCAGTAACAATAATAGGTGGAGGAGATAGTGCAGCAGCTGTTGAAAAAGCAGGTCTTTCTGATCAAATGAGCCATGTTTCAACAGGTGGTGGAGCTTCTCTTGAATTAATGGAAGGAAAAAAATTACCTGGAATAGAAGCATTAGAAGATAAAGATGAATAAGAAAGGATAATTAATATGAGAAAGAAAATAATAGCTGGAAACTGGAAAATGAATTATTGCGTTAACAAAGCTGAGGCTTTTGTAGATGAAATAAAAGATACAATAAATACAAATGAAGTTGACGTTGTTATTTGCCCAAACTTTATGGCATTAGATAGAATAAGTGATTTACTAGATGGCACTAATATTAAACTTGGTGCTCAAAATGTATATCCTGAAGAAAAAGGTGCATATACAGGTGAAACATCTGTTAAAATGTTAGCAGCAATAGGAGTAGATTATTGCATAGTAGGTCATAGTGAAAGAAGACAATATTTTAATGAGACAGATGAATTTGTTAATAAAAAAGCTAAAAAATTATTAGAAGTTGGAATTTCACCTATAGTTTGTGTAGGAGAAACTTTAGAAGAAAGAGAAAATAGCAAAATGTTTGAAGTAGTTGAAAATCAAGTAAGAAATTCTTTAGCTGATATAGCTAAAGAAGAAATAGCTACAAAAGTTGTAATTGCATATGAACCAATTTGGGCTATTGGAACTGGAAAAACTGCAACTGCTGAACAAGCTAATGAAATGTGTAAATATATAAGAGATGTAGTAGCTAAAATGTATGATGAAGATACTGCTCAAAAAGTTAGAATTCAATATGGTGGAAGTGTAAAACCAAATAATGCAAGTGAAATATTAAATATGAGTGATATTGATGGTGCATTAGTAGGTGGTGCAAGTTTAACTAATGATTTTGTAGCTATTGTAAATTATTAGAATCAGTGATATAATAGTAATGCTGTAAAATGCAGGAAAGTGAAGGTTTTTGATAATGAAAGATAAACAATATTTACTTATGATAATGGATGGGGTTGGTTTAAATGATGAAGAAAAAGGTAATGCTTTTAAATTAGCAAACACACCAAACCTAGATAGATTAACTATTAAATATCCTAACACATATGTAAAAACTAGTGGTATGGCTGTTGGATTACCAGAAGGTCAAATGGGAAATTCTGAAGTAGGTCATACAAATATAGGTGCTGGAAGAATAGTATATCAGGAATTAACAAGAATTACTAAACAAATACAAGATGGTGATTTTTATAATAATGAAAATCTTTTAAAAGCAATGAATAATGTAAAAGATAACAATTCTACATTGCATATTATTGGACTTGTATCTGATGGTGGTGTACATTCACATATTGATCATTTATTTGCTTTACTTGAAATGGCAAAAAGAGAAAATATAAAAAATGTTTTTGTACATGCTATACTTGATGGTAGAGATACTCCACCTACTTCTGCTGTAGATTATATAAAGAAGTTAGAAGAAAAAATGAAAGAAATAGGTGTAGGAAAGATAGCTACTATCGTTGGTAGATACTATGCAATGGATAGAGATAATAGATGGGAAAGAGTAAAACTTGCATATGATGCTCTTGCATATGGAAAAGGACAAGAGTTTAAAATAGCACAAAAAGCAATAGAAACATCATATGAAGCACAAGAATTTGATGAATTTGTTAAACCTATTGTTTTAACAGATGCAAATGATGAACCATTAACTACTATAAATGATAATGATTCAATAGTATATTTTAATTTTAGACCAGATAGAGCAAGAGAATTAACAAAAGCATTTATGTTAGAGGACTTTAATTTCTTTGAGAGAAAAGATATAAAAAATTTAGTATTTGTTACTATGACACAATATGATGAAAGTATAAAGAATGTTTTAGTTGCATATAAGCCAGAAGTTCTTGTAAATACTTTTGGAGAATACATATCTAAAAAAGGATATACTCAACTTAGAACTGCTGAAACAGAAAAATATGCACATGTAACATTTTTCTTTAACGGTGGTAAAGAGGAGCCATATCCTGGTGAAGATAGAATATTAGTAAATTCACCAAAGGTTGCTACTTATGATTTACAACCTGAAATGTCTGCTTATGAAGTAACAGATAATGTTATAAAAGCTATTGAATCTAAAAAATATGATGTAATAATAATGAACTATGCTAATGGTGATATGGTAGGACACACAGGAAATCTAGAAAAAACAATAGAAGCTGTAGAAGCATTAGATGACTGTGTTGGTAAGGTTATATCAAAAATAGAAGAAGTTGGAGGAGAAGCACTAATAACAGCCGACCATGGAAATTGTGAACTTATGGTAGATTTAAAAACAGGTGAGCCAATAACATCACACTCAACTTTTGATGTACCTTTGATAGTTGTATCAAATAGAGTAAAAACAATAAAAAATGGTAGACTTTGCGATTTAGCACCAACATTATTAACTTTAATGGGCGAAAAAATACCAGCAGAAATGACTGGAGAATCTTTAGTAGAGCTTAATTAGTTAAGGAGGGATATGTGATATGGAATTTGATGATGAAAAATATCAAACAAAATCTTCTAGTGATTACTATGCAGATATAGTAAAAGGTACAGAAGAAGATGTAAATAAAGAGGAAGAAGATTCACAAGAAAATCTTAATCAACCTATATTTATTTGTAGTAGATGTAGATTTACATATGATTTGAATAATCCACCTAAAAATTATTTGCCATTTAATTATTACATATCACAATCTGATCCTACAAAAGTAAAATGCCCAAAATGTGGAAAAAAAGTTGAATTTCAGACAATAACTAGGGAAAAATATGAAGAACTTATGAAAAAAGCTCTTAAGAAAAAAGAAGAAAATGAAAAGAAAGTAGAACAAAGAAAAAGAGATAGAAAAATAGAGCAAATAAAAGACGATTTAAAAGATCTTGCTGAAGATTTAAAAGATAGGTTATTTTCTAAAGAAATCACACCACAAAGATTTGTTACTATTTTTACATATATGTCTAGAAATATAATAAGAAGATATAGTAAAGATTTAGATATCGACTGGATGGATTTTAGAAAAAGTATATATGAATTATCTGATGGAATATTAGATGTATATAAAGAAGAAAAGAAATCTGAAGAAATATTAGAAGAATATACTGAAAATATTGAAGAAGATAAATTATATAAAGCAGAACTTGAATACTATGTTGAAGATAATAAATTTGCTATACCAGATTATGAGCTTTCTAAAAGAATTGAAGAATATGAAAAGTTAGAAAAAAATATAAGAAATGAAGAATATAAGAAGGAAATAGAAGAAAAATATCAAAAAAGAAGAAATGATTTGCTTCAAAGAGCAGAAGAAAGAAAAAGAAGACAAAAACTACGTGATATCATGTAGTTTATATAAAAAAGTATAAGGAGGAATTTTTAATGAAACAATACTTACAAATTGAAACAATTTATGCTAGAGAAATTTTAGATTCAAGAGGTAACCCAACTGTAGAAGTTGAGGCAGTAGTTGAAGGAGGATATGTTGGTAGAGCAGCTGTTCCTTCTGGAGCATCTACAGGAGCTTTTGAAGCTGTAGAACTAAGAGATGGAGATAAATCTAGATATCTTGGTAAAGGTACTCAAAAAGCAGTAGATAATGTAAATGATATAATAGCACCAGAAATTGAAGGAATGAATGCTTTAGATCAAGTAGAAATTGATGAAGCTATGATTGCACTTGATGGAACTCCAAACAAAGGAAAATTAGGAGCAAATGCTATACTTGGTGTTTCTATTGCAGTAGCAAGAGCAGCAGCTGAAGCATTAGGTGTTAGCTTATATAACTATTTAGGTGGAGTTAATGCAAAAGAACTTCCAGTTCCAATGATGAACATATTAAATGGTGGAAAACATGCAGATAACACTGTAAATATTCAAGAATTTATGATTATGCCAGTTGGAGCACCAAGCTTTAAAGAGGCATTAAGAATGTGTGCTGAAGTATTCCACAATTTAAAAGCTGTATTAAAAGCTGCAGGACTTGCTACATCAGTAGGAGATGAAGGTGGTTTTGCACCAAACTTATCATCTGATGAACAAGCATTCCAATTTATAGTTGAAGCAATTGAAAAAGCTGGATATAAACCAGGAGTAGATTTCAAATTAGCTATAGATGCTGCTGCTACAGAAATGTATGATGAAGCTAAAAAAGCTGGTAAAGAAGGATGCTACTATTTCTGGAAAACAGATAAAATGTATACTAGAGAAGAAATGGTTGCTTTCTGGGAAGAAATGGTTAAAAAATATCCTATTATTTCACTAGAAGATGCTCTAGCAGAAGAAGACTGGGATGGATGGAAACTTCTTACTGAAAAACTTGGAAGCAAAGTTCAATTAGTTGGTGATGATTTATTCGTTACTAATACAGAAAGACTTGAAAAAGGTATTAAATTAGGTGTTGCTAACTCAATCCTTATTAAGTTAAACCAAATTGGTACAATTACTGAAACTTTAGATGCTATTAAAATGGCAAATAGAGCAGGATACACAGCTGTTGTATCACATAGATCTGGTGAAACAGAAGATACTACTATTGCTGATCTTGTTGTTGGTATGAATGCTGGACAAATTAAAACTGGTGCACCATCAAGAACAGATAGAGTATGTAAATATAATCAATTAATGAGAATTGAAGAAGAATTAGGATCTGTTGCTCAATACAATGGTGAAAAAGTATTCTTTAATATAAAATAATAATATAAAATGCAAATAAAAAACTGACACAATGTGTCAGTTTTTTTGGCGTATTAAATTTTTTCAATTTCCTTCAATTTTTTAAGCAAATCTTTTTTTAAGTCAAGTAATTCTTCAAGACTAAATTCAAGATTTTCCCTAGAGTATGGAAACTCGTCTGCATCAGAATATGTTTCATCATATGAAGCAATTTTAAACTTAAGTTCTTCAATTTTGCTTTCAATTGATGAGATTTCCAAAAGTAAAGTTTTCCTATTAGTTGCTTTGCACATAAGTTGTTCATACTTCCTTTCTACTTTATATGATTTGTGGTACCCGAAGCTCACGCATCTTTTTGTCCATATTTTCTGCAGCTTTTTGTTTAAGCATATTAGCCATATCTAAGTTTACTATACCGAAACACTATAGCTTTATGTATAGATTTTGAAATATGACTTGCAGAGCATCCATAATCGTCTGCTAGCTTTTCCATAGATATATCATCATAGACATATCGTTTGCAAATGTTTTCAATATCAAAATTAGTTAATTTTTTTACCATAAATACACCTCCAATAATAATTTGTCAGCTGTAAATTTTAAATCTACTTAAATTATAACATATATGTTATAAGTAGTCAATTATATATGAAAAAGTTGACATAAACAAGCAAAAGTGGTATAATTTTATTGTATGGAAAATACAGAAGACTAAACTTAATAATTTGTCTGTAATATGTAGGTCTTTAATTAAGGAAAGGGAGGAGATATCATGGATATCAAAACGTTAATAGCTGGTACCGCTATAGGTGCAATTGTAGTAGGAAGTGCATGGGTTATATGCACAAAAAGTAATGTGGAAGAAGAATGCATTAAGAGGGAAGTAAAGTCTGAAGTACAAGAACAAGTTAGTTATAATCAAGATGAAAAGAGGGTTTTAGAATTAGAGAAAATCGAGAAAAAGTATTTCGAAGAATATAAAAGTGAAGGAAATGAGGTTACAATAAGAAATACTTCTGGAACAAATTTCAAAAAAATAGAATTTAAAATTGGCGATGTAACTTATGAATTATATAATGTTTTAAAAGATGAAAGCTACAAAATAGTTTCATATGATTTAGATGCAAAAAATAATTTAAAAGTTATAAGCATAGACTACGAAATTCCTAATTATTATCCAGAAGAAGTTGACTTGACTTTAAATATCACAACAGATAAAATAAGTGGCAAAGTAATAAATAATGGTCAAAGAGACCTTTATCCAAGTCAAGTAATCGTATTTCTTAAAGATTCTAAAGGCAACACTATACAAAAAACAATAGAATATGCTGGTTGCTTCTTTGAAGGACTTGTAATAAAACCAAATGCAGAGTTTGAATTTGAGCTTGATATACCTAGTGAATATACATTAGCAAGAAATAAGGGTATTATCTTTAGATATTCAGATTTAGAATTTAGAATGTATGATACAAAAATAATAGAGAAGATGTAAATTTTTACATCTTTTTTTGTTTCTAAATAAATAATTATACAAGAAATATATTACATAATATTTTTAATATATAGAAATTGACTTTTGCTATACCATATGGTATAATTATATAGTCTAATTACGTGATATTTATTCTTATTTAAAGGAAATTATAGCAATATATGCTAAAAAATAAATTGTACGGGTAAAAGTTATGTTTAAATTGCAGATTGAAAATTATATATAGATAGGAGAGATTTATGGAAGAAGATAATAACAAAAGTAAAAAAACTACTAGAGTTAGAAAAGCTTCTAGTAGTATCAAGAAAACAAGCAATGTAAATAGAAAATTAAAAAAAGATACAAAAGAAAAATTATTAAATTCAAGTAATAACGATATTATAATTGAAAATATGGAAACAGAAGAGAATATAGAGTTAGTTAAAAAAGAAAAAAATAAAAGTAATAGCATATTTGCTAAATCTAAACTAAAAGTAATACCACTTGGTGGACTTAACGAAATAGGTAAAAATATAACTGCCTTTGAATATGAAAATGAGATAATAGTTGTAGATTGTGGTTTAGCATTTCCAGAAGATGAAATGCTAGGTGTAGATATAGTTATACCTGATATCACTTACTTAGAAAAAAATAAGGAAAAAGTAAAAGCAATGCTAATTACACATGGACATGAAGATCATATTGGTGCAATACCATATTTTTTGAAGAAAATTAATGTTCCTGTTTATGGAAGTAAATTAGCATTAGGATTAATAAAAGTAAAACTTGCAGAACATAACTTAGATAAAACAACAAAATTAGTTACTATAGAGCCTAGACAAATTTTAAAATTTGGAAAATTTAAAGTTGAGTTTATTAGGGTAACCCACTCTATAGCTGATTCAATGGCGATTGCTATAACAACACCAGTTGGAACTATATTACATACTGGTGACTTTAAAGTAGACTATACACCAATTGATGGAGGATATATAGATTTACAAAGAATAGCCGAAATTGGTAAAGAAGGAGTAACATTACTTTTATCTGATAGTACAAATGTACAAAGACCAGGGCATACTATGTCTGAGCGTAGTGTAGGTAAAGAGTTCGATAAATTATTTACAAATTGTAATAAGAGAATAATAGTAGCTACATTTGCATCAAATGTTCATAGAATGCAACAAATTATTAATTCTGCTGTTAAATTTAAAAGAAAGGTAGCAGTTGTTGGACGTAGTATGGTTAATGTACTTAGTGTATCACAAGAATTAGGATATCTAAATGCACCGGAAGGTACAATAATAGATATAGATAAAATAGGAATGTATAATCCTGAACAACTTGTAATTATAACAACAGGTTCTCAAGGAGAGCCAATGGCAGCTTTATCACGTATGTCAGCTGGTGAGCATAAAAAAGTACAAGTAACAGCCGATGATATGATAATATTCTCATCATCAGCTATACCAGGAAATGAAAAATCAATAGGTAGAGTTATTGATGAACTTGAAAAATTAGGGGCAGAAGTTATATATAATCAAATAGCAGATGTTCATGTTTCAGGTCATGCTTGTCAAGAAGAATTAAAATTAATGTTAAGTTTAGTTAGACCTAAATATTTTATGCCTGTTCATGGTGAATATAGATTTTTAAAACAACATGGTCAAATTGCCGTAGATACTGGTATACCTAAAGAAAATGTATTCATAATGGAAAATGGTAGAATTCTAGAAATAGATAAAAATAGTGCTAAAATGTCTACTCAAGTAACATCTGGAATTGTTCTTGTTGATGGACTTGGAGTGGGAGACGTTGGAAATATTGTTCTTAGAGATAGACAATTACTTTCTGAAAATGGTATGATAATAGTAGTTATGTCATTAGATAGAAAAACCGCTAAAGTAGTATCAGGACCAGATATTGTTACACGTGGATTTGTATATGTAAGAGAAAATGAACCTTTAATTGAAGAAATAAAGGACGTAGCTAGAAAAGAAATTGCAAAATGTGAAGAACAAGAGATAAGAGAATGGTCTATAATAAAAACTAGATTAAGAGAAACTTTAATAAAATATATTTATGGAAGAACTAAAAGACAACCTATGATACTTCCAATTTTAATGGATGTAGATATGGATAAAAAATAGTATGTAAAAGGAGTTATTTATATGGAAATGGATAAAAATTATGAAAGAAAATGCTATGAACTTGCGTATTTAATATTCCCAGATGTTGATGAAACAGTAGATGATTTAGAAATTAAATATCCAGAAAGAAACACATTAAAAGAAAATGCAATTGTTACAAGAATTGCTCCTTCTCCAACTGGATTTATGCATACAGGTAGTTTATATCAAGCAATGGTACATAAGAAATTAGCTTCACAAACTAATGGTGTATATTACTTAAGAGTTGAAGATACAGACCAAAAAAGATATGTTGAAGGTAGTATAAAAATGTATACTGATGAACTAAATTATTTTGGACTAAATGCAGATGAAGGAGTAGTTGGTGAAAATAAAGAAATTGGATACTATGGACCATATATCCAAAGTAAAAGAAAAGATATATACAGAGTATGTGCAAAACATTTAGTTGAAAAAGGTTTAGCATATCCATGTTTTTGTACACCAGAAATGATAGATAAAACTCGTCAAATGCAAGAAGCAAATAAAATAGTTCCAGGATATTATGGAGTTTATGCTAAGTGTAGAAATATTTCTATTGATGAATCAATAGAAAGAGTAAAAAATGGAGAAAAGTTTATATTAAGATTTAGGTCTAATGGTTCACACTTAAGAAAAATATCATTTGTAGATGCTGCACGTGGTAAAATTGAAATGGCTGAAAATGATCAAGATGTTGTAATATTAAAGTCTGATGGACTTCCAACATATCATTTTGCTCATGTTTGTGATGATCATTTTATGAGAACAACACATGTTGTAAGAGGAGAGGAATGGTTGCCATCAACTCCTATACATTTAGATTTATTTAATGCTATGGAATTTAAAGCACCACAATATGTGCACACACCATTAATAATGATAAAAGATGGAAATAGTAAAAGAAAGTTAAGTAAAAGAAAAGATAAAGAATCAGCTGTTTCTTTCTTTATAAAATCAGGATATCCTGCTGAAGGTGTAAATGAATACTTAATGACAATTCTAAATTCAGATTATGAAATGTGGAAATCACAAAATAAAGATAAAAACTTTATGGATTTTGAATTTAAATTAAACAAAATGAGTTCTGCAGGTTCACTTTTAGATATGCCAAAACTTAACGATTTATGCAAAGAAGAAATTGCTAAGATGAATAGTCAAGAAGTATTAGATAGAGTATTAAAATGGTCAAAAGAGTATAGTAAAGATTTCTATGATATTATATCAAAAGATTTAGATTATTCTAAAAAAGTTTTTGCACTTGAAAGGGATAATGTACAAAAAATTAGAAAAGATATATATAAATGGGAAGATGTTGAAGATACATTTAGATATTTCTTTGATGAAATATATGACAAAGACCTTAAAGAAAATGGCTATATAATAACTTCAATTTCTGAAGAAAAACCTAGTATAACCAAAGATATAATAAAAAAATCACTTGATGAATATATAAATGTATATAATGAAAATAATACTAAAGATGAGTGGTTTGATAACATGAAAGCTACTGCTGAAAAATTAGGATTTTGTATAAATATGAAAGAATATAAAGCAAATCCTGAAAATTATATAGGTAGTATAGCAGACTTTTCTTCGATTGTTAGAATGGCTGTAACAAATAAAAAGAATACACCAGATATTTATAGTATTATGCAACTATTAGGAAAAGATAAAGTTATTAATAGAATGAAAGATACTGTAAGTAAAATATAAGGATGTGATTATATGATACTAAATGATAAAATAGTAGAAAATATCAAAGCAACAATGGCTGTAGAAGGACTATTTTTGCAAGATAAAGATGTTTCCCTTATTAATCAATATTTAAATAATGAAATAACTGTAGATCAAGGAATAGATATTATAAAAAAAGATGTAATATCTAAAATGAATGATAGAAATGTATGATGCTATTAATTCAAAATATACATATAAGGGAACAGATGTATTAAAAAATAAATTAAATATACAAGATGAAGAACTTTTAAAAGAATATGAAACAAGAATTGTAGCTTTTAAAATTGCTACAATTAGTAGTGCAAATTTACCAAAAGAATATACTCCAAAAAGATTAAAGTATATCCATAAATATTTATTTGAAGATGTATTTTCATTTGCAGGTGAGTATAGAACAGAAAATATTACTAAGGAAAACTTTAGATTTTCCGAATTTGAATATATAGAAGAAAATATAAATCGAATTTTTAGTAGTATAAACATTGAAGAAATGAAAAAAATGACATTTGGTAAATTTGTTGAAAAAATATCATATATAATGACTGAATTAAATGTCCTACATCCTTTTAGAGAAGGAAATGGTAGGACTATAAGAGAATTAGTAAGAGAAATTTGCTTTGATTGTGGCTATGTAATAGATTGGTATGAAATAAATCATGATGACATTTTAAAAGCAGCTAAAAAAGCTATTTTAGATGAAACAGAACAAATAAAAATGCTAAAAAGAAGTATAAAGAAGATAGTTTAAGAATAGGTAGAAAATGCCTATTCTTTTTTTATTTACTTTAATTATTTCAATAATATTTCAAATATATAACAAATAATGAGAGAAAAAACAAATATATTTAAAAAAAGGCAAAAAAATGATATTATAATGATGTATAAATTTAGGAAAAGGAGAGGAATTATATGAATACAAAGAAGAATAGACTAATTAAAAAAATCTTTGCAGTTATGACAATTATATGTATGTTAGTTCTTGATGTTCCCGTTTTGCCTAGACAAATGGCAGTAAATAATACTGTTGAAGCAAAAACTTTAGCAAAAGGAGTAACAGAGCAAGATATAATTGATAGTGCTCTTAAGATTATAAATAGTGGTAAATTTTCATATTCGTCTGTTGGAACATGTACAGGTTTTGTAACTCGTGTATTAAACTCTGTTGGAATAACAGCAGTAGTAGGCGATTATAATACAGTACCAGGATTTCCAAGAGATAGCTGGTATACTCCATGGGCTGATGGAAGTGCATACTGTGGTGGAGCAAAAAAAGCACCATTAGGTATGTGGAATGATGCAAATGGCTCTGAATCAGAATACTGTGAAGAAATATGGCATGGATTTAAATCAGAAGCTGTAAATTATGCATATTTGTTTAAAACTGGTGATTTAGTTTTAACTAGACCAGTTGACAAAAAAGATTATGATGGAAATGGACATGCAGCTTTAATGTATGTTGATGGAAATCATTTAAAAATGTTTGAAGCTGTTACTGTAGGTGGACCAACAATTACAGATTTAGGTGTAGGCTCAGGATTAAAAACAGCTGGTATTGATCCACATGGCTCTACAGATCCAAGTGATACAATTTGGGTTTATCGTTTATTTGAATCATCATATAAATTAAAAATTCAAAAAACAGTTGATACTAGTAATGTAGTATCAGAAACTGTTAAAAATTCAAGTCCAGAAGGATGCCAATATACAATATATAAAAATGAAGGATTATCTGATGTAGAAGAAGTTTTAACTGTTGATGCAAGTGGAAACGCTACATCAAAAGATTTAAGTGCTTCTGAATATTGGGTAAAAGAAACTTATGCTCCAGCTGGATATACAATAGATAAGACTGTTTACCATGTAACTTCTGAACAAGCAGTTGATGGTGAAGTTGTAATTAAATCAAAAGATAGTCCAAAAGCTGTAAGAGCTTCTGTTAACAAAGAAGATATTGTTACAGTACACTCTCAAGGTGATGCAACTTTAGAAGGTGCACAATATGGACTATATTCAGATTCAGATTGTACTAAATTAATAGATACTACTACTACAGATGAAGATGGTCAAGCTACTTTCTCTAAATTAGTAGATGCTAGTGGTAGATACTATATTAAAGAAATAAAACCATCTGTTGGATATACATTAGATACTAAAGTATACCCTGTAGAATGTACAGATTTACAAAATGCTGGAGATACTACAGATAAAGTAATAACTTCTAAAGAAAAAGTAATGCTTGGATCTTTAACTGTAAGTAAATATGATGATGTTCCAGGTTCATCAGAAGAAAATGTAGCTGTAGGAGCAGTATTAAGACTTACATTAAAATCTGACCATTCTGTAACTATGACAGCTACAATTGGTGAAGATGGAAAAGCAACATTCTTCTATGATGTAAATGCTGCATATGCACCATATACTATTCCTTATGGTGAATATGAAATAACAGAGGATAGTGGAAGTAAAGATGGTGGACATACACATTATTACATTCAACCTGAAACTGTTATAATAAGTAAAGACTCAGATGCACAATATAGAGCAGAAGCAGATATGTCTATACCAATGCATTTGAAAGTATATAAAACAAACAAAAAAACAGGTGAAGTTGTAAAACTAGCTGGCGCTGAATTCCAAATCTGGGATTGCCAAAAAAATGATTGGGTTAGACAAATGCAAACACCAGGTGGAGACACAATTCAAAAATATGTAACAAATTCTGAAGGCTATTTTATAACTCCTCAAGAGTTATATCCAGGTGACTATGTTGTATATGAAACAAAAGCACCAGAACATTACTACTTAAATGATGATTGGAGAATACCAAGTGAAAATGTTGGTACAGTTGGCGGTAAAAAAATAACTTTAGATAAAGTTGGTGTTAAAATTAAAGAAGATGAGGCATATCCAGAAGGTGGCGTTGATGTTGGTGACTTAATTTATGAAGTTAATATGCCTGATGAATTAAGAAAAGTACAACTTGAAGTATATAAAACTGGTGAAAAATTATCTAATTCAACAACTGAACTTACTGACTATGGTGATAAATATGTACCTACATATAAAGTTGAAGGGTTAGCAAACGTTGTATTTGATGTAATTGCTGATGAAACAAAAGAATATCCAGGTGGTGAATCTATAACTAAAGGTGTAAAATATGACACTATTAGAACAAATGATGATGGAATAGCAACAACTCAAGAATTATTACCTGGTAAATATGTATTAAAAGAAGTAGAAACTCCATTAGGATATGTACCAGAAGATGATTTATCTGTTGATTTAAAAAATGAAGATCCTGAAAAGAGAGTTGAACTTACTAAAAAAACAATTAACAACCAAAAACAAGATTTAAAATTAACATTCAAAAAAGAATGGGAAAAATTAGACTACGTAGCAGAAGATGATGAAGAAACTAGATGGGCAGAATTTGGTGTATATACTAGAGACGATGTAAGAAATTCTGAAGGTAGAGTTGTTATACCAAGAGATTCTTTAGTAGATATAATAAAAATTCAAGGAGAAGAAGTAGATGTAACTAGTAACTATGGTATGCCAGGCGGAAAATACTATGTTAAAGAGCTAGCTGCTTCTGCGCCATATACAATAGATAAAAACAAAGTAGTAGATGTCACACTAGAATATAATGGTAAAAATCAAAAAGTTGTAACAATTCCTTTAAATTCTAAATGGGTTAATACTTTTGATAAAGCATCTATAACATTAATAAAAGTATCAAGTTCTTCATTAGGAAGTGTTGTAGTAAAAGAAAACGAAGTTAATAACGTAGATAAAGATGAAGTTCTAGCAGATATGTTAGCGCATATTCAAGAATTAAATGGCGATGAAGAAGCTATTAAAAAATATTTAAAAGAAAGCAATAAAATTGCTTTACCAAGTGCAGAATATACTGTTTACTTAGACGAAGCATGTACAAATCTATTATATAAAGTTGATGAAACAACTGGAGAAAAAACACCTGTAGTATTAGTAACTGATGAATCTGGATTAATAAAAGTTGACGGATTACCAGTTAATACATACTATTTAAAAGAAACAAAAGCTCCAAAAGGATATCAACCTGCAAAAGAACCTATTAAAATAGTTCTAACAAGAGAAAATAAAGATCAAACTGTATACAATGCTTTAATAGAAGATTCTGAATTAGGTGAAGTAATAGATAAATCAGATATCTTTACTGGTGATAAAGTTCCAAATTGTGAATTCGTAATTACTGATGAAAATGGTACAGAATTATTACATTCTATTACTGATGATAAAGGTAATGCAGATATAGTAACAGATATATTTGAAGAAGGAAAAACATATAAATTTAAAGAACTTAAAGCTCCAGAAGAATATGATTTAAATCCAGAAGTACATGAATTCGTTGCTCATTTTGATGAAGAAGAACATTGGATACCTCAAGATGTTGAAGTAGTAAATGTAAGAAAATCTAAAAAATTAGTAGTAAGAAAAACTGATGATGAAACTGGTGAACCTTTACAAGGATGTAAATTCTCAATTATATTACTAGATGAAGATGGAAATCCATATGTAAATGATAAAGGTGAAAATGTATACTTAGTAGAAAATGCTGTAACTGATGAAAACGGTGAATACACAGTAGATAAAGCTTACTACGGAACATATAAATTCATTGAAGTTGAAGCTCCAGAAGGATATGAGAAAAATGAAGAAGCTATGGAAAATTATGTATTTACAATCAATGATGATTCAGCAGATACTATAATTTTTGAAGTTACTAACACTGGTGATATAGCTGTATATGCTTTAATAGGTATAGCTTTAATTAGTGCTATTGGAATAGTATATATTTCAAAAAGAAAAATTGGTCTTTCTAAATAACTTCATATAACTTTTTTCTAAATGAAATACTATGTACATTTGTACATAGTATTTTTTTGCCAAAAATAGAGTAAATATGCTAAGAAAAACAATATACATTTATTTGAAAATATAAAATCCTCCCGCTATAATTAATGCAGCAGAAGGAGAGATAAACTATGAACAAGAATAATAAAAAATACATTCCAAC
>CANQVI010000028.1 GCA_947627255.1 uncultured Clostridia bacterium
TATTCTTGGTTAGTTGCACTACCTACTGCATTTGCAACATCTGTTATTGTAATTTTTCCATCATTATTTAAATCCTTGTCTTCTGCCTCTTTATCGTCTTGAGGTCTTTCTATCTCAAGGATATATTCCATTATATCCTTTGAATCATCATAGTCTACGTCTCCATCTTTATCTACGTCTGAATTTTTTGTAGTAAAGATTTTAACAGTAACAACTAATAATATGATTAATATTATTAAAGCAATAGCTGTTATAATAAACTTTTTGCCATTTGAATCTTCTTTTGAAAATTTAGCATAATAGCATATTAAGGCAACAACAATAACTAGCATTAAAACAACAAGTAATACACCTACTACTGGCACACTCTTTTCTACTTGTATAGTAGTATTGTCATCAGCAGGAATATCTACTTTATTTGTTGGGATACTTTCGCCTTGTGATAACCCGTTTTTTAATACTAAAACTTCTACGCTACTTCCTGAAAGTGCTATATCTTTTTTACCATCAGACGCAGTTATGCTATTTACAGTTATAGCTGTTTTTCCAGCTTTAGCGTCTTCTTTTACATGAAGTTTTACTTGTAAAAGTTTATCACCACTTACTCCCTCTTTGTTTATTAATGCAAACTTATTGTTGGCTTTGTTGTACATTATATCAGACCAATTTTCTTGTTCTTCAAAATCGTCTTCATCTATAACTTCAAACACATCTTTATCATAGCTTAATTTTGCAGTATAAGCATATAAAGATTTTTCGTTTGTATCTACGTTAATAGAAACAACAATATCCTCTCCTAAATTTACTTCACTTTTGCTAACATTTAATATAACACTATCCTTTGCAATTACATTTGCAAATAGTGAAAATGAAATAAAAAATGTTAATACAACTAGTGTACATGCTAATGCTTTTTTCATATTATTTTCTCCCCTTTTTTTAAACGAAATCATTCGCTATTATTTTACTAAATTTTCACTCCAAAGTCAACAAATTTTTTAAGTTTTATTGCAAAAATATATATTTTTTATGTAAATAAATTTAGTGCTTAATTTTATTGTATTTTAAAGTGCTTTATTTCACATAATATTTCATAATTTTTATATTAAATTAAGATATAAATATATCTAAATATTACAAAAATATGTAATGCATTTTTTTACTATTTTTAGGCATGAAAAAAGGAGATTAACTAAATCTCCCTATATAACAGTAAATTTGTGTCTATTACATAGTATGCATCTTTTTAAGAACTTTTGTATATAAGTCATCATATACTTCGACTGGAATTAAACCTTCATCAAAATGGTCAAAATCTTTTTCAGTTATCCATTGGTTGATTTTTTCTGGTATTTTCATGTATTTGTATGTTCCTTCAGCCAAATCTTCAGAATATGCTTGTTCTAATGCTTTTTTAACATTCTCATCATACCATTGTTGATTAATTACAATTCCTGATTCTTTGTATACAAGATATGCTAACCTATATAGTCCATATTCAGATAACTTTTGAACTAGTTCTCTCATTCCTTTACCATCTAATTGTTCACCATTAAATTTGTATATATCCATATATCTTCTTGAACAGTCAAATACTTGTCTTACGAATATATCGAATTCAAAGTCTTGAATCAAATGGTTTTTTACAGCAATATAATTAACTGGATCTAGGTGCTTATTATATGTTTCGTATACACTTATTTGTGTTTCTTCACCAATAACACTATTAAGATATCCCTCGGCTAAGTGGTGCTCACATAATGTCCAAATATTTTCTTTGTTCACTTTTTTTAGGTTTTCTCTTGTTGGAAACTTCATCCAAGATACATCATTTCCAATTTTTTCAAAATGTGATAGCACACGTGGTCCGCTATATCTTCTTATTGCGTCTGGCTCAAGAATATACGGAATCACCTCTTTGAATTTCTTCTCGTCAAATCCAAGTTTAATCAAACTTACTGCTGAATGCTCTAATGTAATCATAGACATCCCTTCCCTTCTTAATTATAATTAGGACTTTTTTCTAGAAATTTTTAGAAGTATACTAATAAAAATCCTATTAATTATTATACCATATTTATGTAAATTTTTCAAGGATATTTTCTTAATTTGTTGCTATTTTTTATTTTTAATGATTATTATTCATACAATCTATCATATATATTTTTTTAAATGTAAAAGGAGACATTAAATGTCTCCCTTTACGCGTCAAAATGTAAGATATATAGGTCTATAAAAACCAATTTCCTATATATCTCTTATATTATAACATTATTTTCACTATTTTTCAATTCTATATACATTTAGCAACCTTTATAGCTATTAAAGCATTATTTTTAATGATTATAATTCATACAATCTATCATATATATTTTTTTAAAATGTAAAAGGAGACATTAAATGCCTCCTTTTACGCGTCAAAGTATAAGATATATAGGTCTATAAAAAGCAATTTCCCATATATCACTTATATTATAACATTATTTTCGCTATTTTTCAATTTTATATACTTAACAGCCTTTATAGCTATTAAAGCATTATTTTTAATGATTATAATTCATACAATCTATCATATATATTTTTTTAAAATGTAAAAGGAGACATTAAATGCCTCCTTTTACGACATAACATAACAATATATAGGTCTATAAAAACCAATTTCCTATATATCATTTATATTATAACATACATTCTTTGCTATTTCAATACAAATAGCTTAAGATTTCTCTTAAGCTATTATTTAGACTACGAAGTAGCCTTTTAATAATTATATCTAGGGCGCCTTAGAACCGATTTTTATAATGCTGAATCATTGAGTCTAAATATTAATTATCCTATATTTTTAATCAAAATAATTTTTTATTTTGTTACAAATGCATCTTACTTTATACTCAAAGTATACGTAATCTACATTGTTAGGTAGAGTTGATGTAAAATCATTTAAGATTTTAATTATTTCATCAACAAGCTCTAAGATTCCTTCGTATTGGTTTACGTCAGAATCATTGTTATGTAATGTCATAGGCTTTCCTCCTTTAATGGTTCTAACGCAATTATATGATTAGACAAATAGTTATTATCTCAAAATATATAAAAAATCTTTTGTATACAACTACATATAATTACTTATATTATAACATTATTTTCGCTATTTTTCAATTTTATGTATATTTAGCAACCTCTATAGCTATTAAAATATTGTTTTTTGATAAATATAATTTATGCAATCTATCATATATATTTTTAAAAATGTAAAAGGAGACATTAAATGCCCCCTTTTACGTGTCAAAATGTAAGATATATAGGTCTATAAAAAGCAATTCCCTATATATCATTTATAGTTATAACATACTTTTTATTATTTTTCAATTCTATATACATTTAGCAATCTTTATAGCTATTAAAAATAGTTATTTTTTACAACAAAAATGGTTCCAACGTAAGGCAATACGAAGGAACCTTAGATTTTGTTGACAAAATTTGGTATAATCTAGAAGATTTTACATCAACTCTACCTAATGATGTAGATTATACACATTTCGAATACACAATAAAATGCATTTGTAACAAAATAAGAAATTATTTTAATTAAAATATAGATAACATTATTATAGCATACATTATAGTACATTTCAATATTTTATATTGATTTTAACTAAAAATAGAGCTTGATTTAAGCTCTATCTTTATTCTTGTAAAATCTTTTCTACCTCTTCTTCTTTTAAATATCCACACTGTACCATCTTTTTTATAACTTGCATTTGCCTTTGTTTTGCAAGTTCAGGATTAACATCTGGTGCATATACAGATGGTGCATTTGGTATACCAGCAAGCATTATACATTCATTATCATTAAGTTCATCTAATTCTTTATCGTAATAATACCTTGCTGCTTCCTTTACTGTATAACAGCCTCCACCAAAATATGAAGTATTTACATATAATTCAAAGATTTCTTCTTTAGATTTTAATTCTTTTTCTAACCTTACAGCCATAAACATTTCTGCTATTTTTCTTTCAAATCTTTTTTCCTGTGTAAAAAATATGTTTTTACATAGTTGCTGTGTTATTGTACTTCCACCTTCTGCAAGACTTAATGTTTTTATATCATTTATAATTGCTCGTCCTATTGAAATAACATCTACACCACTATGTATATAAAATCTCCTATCTTCTACAGCTAATACCGCATTAATATATGTCTGTGGAAGTTCAGAAAAATTTGCATAATCTTCTTTTTCTTTTATACTTTTTACAACCTCTTGTATAGGTGTTTCATTTAATGCCTCTTTATACATATCATATCCATTATGAATGAAAGGTGATAATATTGCTAAACATAAAACTATTATGGCTATTATAATTTTTATAATTCTTTTCATATCTCATCTTCCTTTCTTAATAAATATAACGAACTAATTATATAAATAATTAACAAAAAAATTAAATATTAAATAATAATACGTCTTCTTCTAATATATCTTCATTTATTTTTAATGCATCTTTTCCTACTACTTCTCCACCCATATGTTTATAAAAATCCAATGTAGGATTACC
Organism: uncultured Clostridia bacterium; assembly: GCA_947627255.1. Classification (GTDB taxonomy): domain Bacteria; phylum Bacillota; class Clostridia; order TANB77; family CAG-465; genus CAG-465. Next base: position 4,558 of record CANQVI010000028.1, read on the forward strand.
TTTCAAGCAATTTATAATCATTCTTTCAAATCCATCTGCCTTTAAATCTTCTACAGCTTTTTCAAATAATTTTCTGCCATATCCCCTTTTAGAAAATCCTTTTAACAAATATAAAGCATAAATTTCTCCACAATTTTTATATTCTTCATTTCTAGATTTCCCATATCTACAAAATCCAATAATTGTATTATCCACTTCTAAAACAATACACTTGTTATCTTCATCCATTCTAGCTTTTATTTTTTCTGCCATTTGTGTTACTGTATTTACTCTTTCATCTATCACTTCTTCTGGCATTAAGCCTGAATATTGAGTTTTCCATGTATATACATTTACTATAGCTATTTTTAATGCATCTTCTTTAGTAGCATATCTTATTTTTTCCATATTTTTTCTCCTTGTACTTATATATTAATTATACAAAATAATATCATTTTAAGCAAGAAAAAAAGCACAAAAGTGCTTTTTATTCAAATGATAATATAAACATTGCTACCATAACTACAAATATAATACAATATTGTAATTTAGATAATTTTTCCTTTAAGAATATTCTAGATAATAATACAGATACTACACTATATGTTGCAATTAAAGGTGCTGCAATAGCAGGTGCTTCGGCTAAAGCAAACACATAAGTTATTTGTCCTACAGCCTCACCTATTGACTGAAAACAAAACCATTTATTAGAAAAGACATTATATAATTTCTTTTCTCTAATTCCTACATATATCCATGCTATAAGTCCTACGACAAAAAATGTTAAGAAATAGCATACTGTTACTTCATTTTCAGTCATTATGCAGTCATCTAAATATAACGCATCCATATATGAACCTATACCATCTAAAATACAGTATAATAATGGAAAACTTAAAGCTATTAAACTTTTTGTATATTTTTTATCACTATTTTTTTGTGCCTCTTTATCTACAAAAGTATAGCCGAGTAAAATAATACCAAGTACTATTGCAACTACAGCAACAATTTGTATAGGCGTTAAAACTTCTTTTAAAAAGATAACACATAGTATTGAAGTTACACCACAAGATGCATTTGAAACTGGTGAAGATATAGAAAGCATTATATATCTTAATCCAACATATCCAAATATCATAGACACAATGTAACATAATGAAATTGGTGCATAAGATATTATATTACTTAAAGAAACATCAGTATGTAATATAAATATATAACCAAGTGCTAATATTCCCATTACAAATCCAACAATAGCTGTTATTTTCCAATGACTTAATTTGTCATCTTCATTAATCTTTGATCCTATTTTTCCAAACAATTCAGTACAAGCCCATGCAAGTACAGTAAATAGGCAAAAAAATGTCCACATAATAATTTCCTCCATTTTCCAAGAAGAATTATAGCATTTATCCATAAAAAAAGCAATTATATGTCGTATGATATTTACATACATTAAAAATTATGTTAGAATAAATCTCCTAAGTAAAATTTATAAAAAGGAAGTGATGCTAATGATACCTTCTGTAAAATTGAGAAAGATTATATCAAAAAATCACAAAATTAATTTAGATGCATTTTCTTGGAATAAAGAATTTAACAACAACATATTTAAAATTACATTCTATGATGGTAGAACTAAGACATCTCTAAAAAAGATATTTGAAAATGGTTACAATATAGGTAATTGCTTACTTACATCATATTACGTTATTAATGCCATTGAAAATGCATATATCTGTACAGGAAAAGTAGAAATACTTAAAGGGACAAAAAATTCAAAAGATGGAGACCATGTTTGGATAGAAAATGATTCATATATTATAGACACTACCCTTATGATTTGTATTCCAAAATACAATGTATATTCAAGATTTTATAAAAAAGACTCCATAATAGTTCCATCATTTTCTACATCAGAACTTAACTATTTAGACGAATATTATTCTAAGGAAAACTATCCTTCAGATTATTATATAGACCTATTTAAAACAGATAGTTACGAAAATTAAAGCGAGTAATAATTACTCGCTATTTATTTTATATATTATTTTGTTCCTTAGTAGCTTGTACTACATTTTCAAGTAATGAAAGAACTGTAGTTAGTCCAACTCCACCTGGAACAGGTGTTATTTTACTACAAACTTCAAGTGCGTTTTCGGTATCCACATCACCTAATATTTTTCCAGCAATTCTGTTTATTCCAACATCCACTACAATAGCTCCTGGCTTTATCATATCTTTAGTAATTATATGTGGTTTTCCAACAGCTGCAACTAAAATATCTGCTTGTTTTGTATAAAGTGATATATCGCCAGTTTTAGAATGGCATATTGTTACTGTTGCACCTCTTTTTAATAATATCTGAGATATTGGCTTTCCTACTATTCTACTTCTTCCAACTATTACAGCATGTTTACCTTCATATGTTGTTCCTATATCATCTAATATAGTCATTATTCCTTTAGGTGTACATGGTATAAAAGTTTCAGCTTCTCCTATGAATAACTTTCCAAGAGTTAATGGATGAAATCCATCAACATCCTTTTTATCTGATATTGTGTCTAATATTACATCCATATTTAAATGCTTAAATAATGGTAATTGTACAAGTATTCCATTTACACTACTATCATTATTTAGTCTTTTAATAATTTCTACAACCTCTTGTGTATCTACATTTTTATCTAAAATATATTCTTCTTGTAATATACCTAGTTCTTCACACATTTTTCTTTTCTTTCCAACATATATTTTAGATGCTTCATCATCACTTGCAAGTATAACTGCAAGTTTTGGATTAATTCCTTTTTCTTTTATTTTTTCTACTTCAAGTTTTAAATCTTCTTTCTTTCTTTTAACAATTTCTTTTACATTAATTTTTTCTCCCATTTTCTTTTTCTCCTAATATATTATCTAATGTTTTCTTTATATATAATGCAGCAGTATATGGTGAATCTTTTGAAGGAATAGCAAGATACCAGCATGTATTTAGCTTTTTTTGATAGCAATATTCAAAGTCTACACCACCGGGTGCTGATGCTAAGTCTATAATACACACATTTTCTTTTAAAAGGTCTATTCTTTTTTTATCTAATATTAAGCTGTCTACTGTATTAAATATAATGTCCATTTTTGGTAAAAATTTATCTAGTACATTTAAATCTACATCATTATATCCTATACTTTTAATTAATGCAATATCTTTTTCTTTTCTAGCTTCACAATATATATTAGCTCCAAATCCACTTAAATTATGTGCTAAAATCTTTCCTATTCTTCCATATCCTAATATTAAAATATTAGAATTATTTAATGTAAAATCTGTCATTTCTATTGCCTTTTTTATTGCCCCTTCACTTGTTGCAATAGCATTTAATATGCTAAATTCTTCATATTCCATAATATCATAATATTTTATATTATTTTCTTCAAATTTCTTTCTTATATTTTCTTTTATAACTCCACTTACTATTATTTTTCCATCTTCTTTTGCAATATTAATTAACTCATTTATAGTTAGATTTTCATTATTTATATTTACATCATCTTTAGAAAATGGAATTGGGCAAATAATAACTTGAGCATTTTCAATTTTTACCTGATTTTCATAAATTTTTCTTAAATTTGCACTTCTTTTGTCTTCGCCTAAAATACAATATTTCATTTTATCACCAATAAATATTATGCAAAAAATACCTGAAATATTATTATTTCAGGTATTAAATATTTAATATAAACATATAAATTGCTTTATCTATGCTATCTAATCTTTTTCTTTGTTCTGCTTTGCTTTTTACATCTAAAAGGAATGCATTAAAGTCATATACTTTATTTGGAGATATTTTTTCTTTTCTAGCTACATATTCAACAATATTAATAATTTGTTTTTTAAAGTTTGATGAATTTTTACTAGACACATACTTATTCATTTTAGGAATAGCTTTTTTATATGCTATATCTACTATGTTTTCTCCTGGCTTATATTTTATATTTAACTCTTTAACTAGCTCTAAACATATAATTGGTGTAAGTTTTTCTCTATATGCTCTAATTTCTTCAGGAGATATTTTATTAAAGGCATATTTGTTTCCATCCAGTCTTTTTAATTGCTTAACTGTATCAATATATCCATATTTTAGTAATTCATTTAAAGTCTTAGTTTGAAAATCTAAAGTGTTTGGTAATTCTATACTTGGAACAATCATCTTTAGCCTTATATCCTTTTTTCTTGATAAAGTAGCATAATTTCTTATCTTATTTTTTTGATTTAGTCTTATTGCCATTATATTTCTATATCCGGATTCATATAGCATTTCAACGGAGCAATTATCAAAAGCTCCACCATCTAAGAATATTTTTTCATCTACTGTTGCTCTTTTAAAAACAGGTAAATTTGATGAAGCAAGTAAATAATCTACTAATTTTCCATTAGGTATATCTTCAATAAATAGTTTTTGTGGCTTAAAATCTGTTATACAAAATGTAACAAGTCCAAACCTAATATTACTTTTCCTTATTTTTTCTTCATCAAGATACTCCTCCAATAAATTTCTCATTAAAATAGTATCTATTCCTTTAGCTTTAAGAGCTTTATTTAGACTCACTCTTAGCTCTTTTATAACCTTCATATTAATTTGCTTTGTTAATATGCTTTCTATTATGTCATTATTTATATCCATTAGCTCTTTAAATGAAAGTGTCTTCCATAGATTTTCTATTTTATCTATATCTCCTTGAGCAATAAATGCAGCATTTATTGCTCCTATTGATGTACCTATTACAGTATTAAATTTATAATCATCTTCAAGGAGTGCCTTTATTGCACCTATTTGATATGCACCTTTAGCTCCTCCACCTTCTAATACTAAAGCATATTCCTTGTTCATATTTTCCCCCTAAAACATTGTAGAAAAAGCTGTAAGAATAGATTCTATAAGTTTTTTTAATAAAGGTCGTTTTATCCAATCTTTTAGCTCTACTTCTATACATGAATTTTCTATCATATCTAAAAAGTCTTTCTTTAATTCTAATTCTGTACCAGTTTTATATATCATACTTACACATTCATAGTTTAAGTTCATACTTCTATAATCCATATTTGAGCTACCAACTATTGCCAATTTATCATCAGAGACAAAAGTCTTTGAATGTATAAAGCCTGGATTATATTCGTAAACTTTTATTCCAGCAGATAGTAACACTTCATAATATGATCTTGTTACCATTTGAACTATTTTTTTATCTGGAATATGTGGTAATATTATCCTTACATCTACGCCACTTCTTGCAGCATTTAAAAGCGATGCTAACATTTGCTCAGAAATAGCAAAATAAGGAGTAGTAATATATACATAGTCACTAGCTGTATTTATAGTTTGCATATATATTGCTTCAACTGGATTTTTTCTATTGTTAGGTCCATCTGACATAGCAATAGCAATTCCATTTCCATCTTTTTTATTTTTTAGATTTTCTTCACTTATCTTTTTATATTTATCATAATCTATTTTTAAGTTTTTATCTATAAATTGTAAATCTCTTAAAAACATTAAAGTAAAATTCCAAGATATTTCTCCTTCAAATCTAATTCCTACATCTTTCCAATGACCATATTTTTCTTTAATATTAGCATATTCATCTGCTAAATTAACACCACCTATGTATGATATTTTTCCGTCAATTGCGATTATTTTTCTATGTAGTCTATTATTTAAATATGAATTTATTAAAATAGATATTGGATTGAAACAATATACTTTTATTCCTGATGCTTTTAAGTCTTCTCTTATATTTCTTTTAAATTTTCCTAAGCAACCATATGAATCATATATTATTGTTACTTCGACACCTTGTTTTACCTTTTCTTTTAATAACTCAAATATTTCATTTGCTAATTTACCTTTATCTATAATATAAAATTCTAAAAAGATATAATTTTTAGCATTTTTTATATCATTTTTTAAGTCCTCAAATAATTTTTCTCCTAAATTGTAATATTTGTTTGATATGTTTTCACATACTGGATATGATGTTATATTTTGTATATATTGAAGCATATTATATACTATTTTATCATCATTTTTTATTGTTTGGTCTAGTTCAAAAGAATTATCTAAAAGATAATTTGTATTATTTTCTATATCTTTTATTTCCATTTGCTTCTTTCTTCTAATTCTATTATTTCCCCATAATAAAAAGACACAAATTCCAAATACAGGCATAAACATTATAAATAAAATCCAAGATATTTTATATAAAGCAGAATCATGCCTTGCTAAAATATATGTAATTGCAATAATTCGTATTGAATTATATATATAATATCTAGATTCATACATTATGCTTGTAGTATTAAATATAGCAAGAAAAACTAGTATTTGAAGTGCTAAAGCAAGAATAATAAATACTGATTTAAATACTATTCTTCTTACTATATTTTCAGATTTTCTAACATTTCTTTTTAAATTCCTTGACTCTTTATCCAAACTAATCACCAACTTATATTACTTATTATACCCATACTTATTATAAAATTCATCCCTAAATTCTATTAATCTTTCTTCTTTTATTGCTTCTCTTACATCTTCCATAAGTTTTACTAAAAATCTTAAATTATGGATAGATAAAAGTCTTGCTCCAAGTATTTCCTTTGCTTTAAATAGATGATTTAAATATGCTCTAGTATAGTTTTTACAAGTGTAACAATCACATTCATCATCTAAAGTTTCAAAAGCCTCTTTATGACAAGCATTAAGCAAGTTTACTTGTCCATGATGTGTAAGTGCAGTTCCATTTCTTGCCATTCTTGTTGGAAGTACACAATCACACATATCAATACCTGCAAAAACTGCCTCTATTAAATAATCTGGTGTACCAACACCCATTAAATATCTAGGTTTATTTTCTGGCATTTTTGGAGCTGTATATCTTAATATATCTAAAAATTCTTCTTTTGGCTCTCCTACACTTATTCCACCAATAGCATAACCTGGAAGGTCTAAAGCTATCAAATCTTCTAAGCTTTTATCTCTTAAGTCTTTGTAAAATCCACCTTGTATTATTCCAAATAAAGCCTGTTTATCTGTTGTAGTGTGGTATTCTTTACAACGTTTTGCCCAACGCGTTGTTCTTTCCATAGATTGCTTTGTATATTGATAACTAGAAGGATATGGACAACATTCATCAAAAGCCATCATAATATCTGAGCCTAATGCTTCTTGTATTTCCATAGATTTTTCAGGTGATATAAACTGCTTAGAGCCATCTATATGAGACCTAAACTCTACTCCTTCTTCTGTTATTTTTCTTAAATCTCCTAAACTAAATACCTGAAATCCACCACTATCAGTCAAAATGTTTCTATCCCAATTCATAAACTTATGAAGTCCACCCGCTTTTTTTACTAGTTCATGTCCTGGTCTTAAAAATAAATGATAAGTATTAGACAAAATTATATAACTATTTACCATTTCTTTTAATTCTTCAGGAGTCATAGCTTTTACTGTTGCTTGTGTACCAACAGGCATAAATACTGGCGTTTCAACATCTCCATGTGGTAAATGTATAACTCCAAGTCTTGCTCCTGTTCTTGGATCTACTTTTTTTACTTCAAAATCTAATGCTTCTTTTTTTTCTTTCATAAAAATTCCTTTCTACATTAATGTTAATATTTTATCTAATGCTATAAATAAAGTAACTGATAAAATTACTGTAACTGCAAAAGTAAAATCTTTAAATACATACATATTTTCAACTATATTTAGCTTTATTTTTCTATAGTCTAGTTTTTCTTTTAATCTTTGTATACTCTCTTTATCTTTAAGTTCCATAATTTTAGAATATAACATATATATTAAAATACAAAATCCAACAGCATTTATTCCTATAATTATATATGTAAATATGTCTATAAAGATTGTATAATCATAAAATAACGCATTTACAACTGCAAATCCATTATTTAAGAAATGTAATATCATAGTAGGATACATTTTTCCTGTTTTTATTCTTACAATTCCAAATAATATTCCTATTAAAAATGCAAATATAAATTGAGATGTATTCATATGAATTGTAGCAAAAACAATACTAGATACAAATACTGCTAAAATAGCTCCTCTATCTTTTAATATGCCAATTACACCTTTTCTAATAAATAGTTCTTCAAATATAGCTGGTAGTATTGCTACTTGTAAAAACATCAATACTACAGATAACTTTCCGTTATAATTAAATAATCCTAATGTGTCTGTAACATTAACACCAAGTCCCATTTTTTCTATTGCAAATGTACATACCATTTGTATTACACTTATTATAGGGATTGAAAGAACAATATACTTAATACATTTTAATATACTTGCCTTTTTATCTTCTTTAGTTTCATTTATTTTTTCCTCTTTAGGAATATATGCCTTTAAAAGAAGATATGGTAAATATATAGATATAGCAAAAACTATACACATTAGTATTAAATAGATATTATCTCTTGATATAAATGTTATTTTACTTGCTATTGGGTCAGCTAACACATTTACTAATAGTCCTGTTATTACTTGTAACACTAGTAATAGTATTACGGCCATTCCTATTATTAAACCCTTTTTACTACTTTGTTTTCTTTCTATTATTCTTTCTTGATATTCTCTAGTTGAAAGTATTTTTTCTATTCCTTCTATTTTCTTATCTTTCTTTGGTGAGAAATCTAAGATAGCATTTTTAAAAGGTTTTTGTGCAACTATAACTGAAATAGGAATAGATGCTATAAGTATTACAAAAGCTACAATAATTTGTAATATATTTGCTTGTCCTATAAGGTACATTGCTGGTATAAAATACATTGAAATAATAGGAATAACAGATATTATATAAGTTATAACATTAGTAGTTTTTAGTGGTGAAACTAATGCAAGTACCAATGTATATAATATTAAGTTAATCATTACAAGTAGAATAGTTGCATTTCCTGCTTCTTGAATATTAGTAGTTTTTGCAGACATTACTGACTGAATTACACCTTGTAAAAATGTAGTAAGGCATAAAAATGCAAAAGTCATTGCAACATATATTACATTTTTTATGCTAATAACACTTCCTAATGTTACACCTGAATCTGCTGGAAGTTGCATATTTAAAGAAAGTATAGTAGATAGCATTATTGCTATAACTAAATATGCTATTTCAAATATGAACTGGATAACAACTATTATGCTCATACTTAGCACTTTTGAAATTATATATTCTTTTGTAGTTATTGAAGTTAAAATATATTCTATGCTTTTTGACATTTTTTCTTGTGATATTGTATTAGCTATTTTATTTAAGCATAATAATAGTACAAAAAAGATAATATAATTTGAAATTATTTGTAAAAGTGATGTTTTTCCACTATTATCTATATTTTCTGCAAGCATTATTCTTTCAACACTTGCACCAGCTTTTATTTGGTTTATTTCATCTTCTGTTAAATTTTTATTTTCAGAGATCATACTGTCTTTAATACTACTTAATGTTTCTTCAATTACATCTATGTATTTAGTTGATACAGCTTCTTTAGTAATTAACTCTGCTTTTACATATTCTTTTTTATCTTTTTCCACTTTTAGTAATATTACATTACTATCTATATTTGAATTCTTATATTCTTTTATATTATCTTTTAATTCTAATTTTACATTTTCTGTATTTTCAATTTTTTTAGCCAATTTTTCATATGCTATATTATCTTTATCTTCTAAATATATAGTCATTTCACTAGCAACTGAATATATAGTCATTTCACTAGCAACTGATATATTATTATTTTTTAATAAATTTTTAATTATATTAAAATTTAAGCCAATAACTGTAAATAGTAGCATACAAACATTTAATATAACAAACCATTTATTTTTTATACTTCTTTCAACATCATTTTTAATTATTGCACCTATTTTACTATTCTTCATAATTAGTACCTACCTTATCTAAAAATATGTCATTTAAAGATACATTTAATACTGAAAACTTAGTTATATTACTTGTATACAATAATCTAAAAATATCATTTATTCTCTCTTTATTTGCTAAATTTATTATGTATCTATTTTTTTCTTTTTCTTCAACTCTACCAAATATAGATATTTGTCTTAAAGTGCTGTCTGATATTTCTCCAGTTATATCTAATGTTTTACTAGAATATTCCTGTTTTATATCATTTAAATTGCAATTTAATATAATTTTTCCTTTGTCTATTATTACTACATCTTCACATAACATTTCAACTTGACTCATAATATGTGAAGAAAACATAATAGTCTTTCCTTGTTCTTTTAATTCTAAAATTATCTTTTTAAAATATTCAACACTTACAGGGTCAAGTCCTGAAAATGGTTCATCAAGAACTAATAAATCTGGATTATGTAAAAGTGCAATTATAAACTGAATTTTTTGCTTATTACCTTTTGACAATTCTTTTATTTTCATATTAGCATACTCTGTTATGCCAAATCTTTCTAGTAAATCAAACATATTGTTTTTTATATCTTCAGTTTTCATAGACTTCATTTTCCCATAATACATACATTGTTCAAATACTGTATATGAATCTATAAGTGAGCCTACTTCCGGTAAATAGCCTATTTTATCTGAAATATTTGAATCGATTTTCTCGCCATTATATAAAATTTCACCATCATCTGGCTCTAATATATTAAGTATCATTCTAAAAATTGTAGATTTACCTGCACCATTTTTACCAAGTACACCAAGAATTTTACCTTCATCAAGTTTAAAAGATACATTATCTACAACTTTTTTAATTCCAAAATATTTAACTAAATTTTTTACCTCTAACATATATAGTTTCCTTTCTATAATATTAGCATACAATCTCCAAAACTAAAAAATCTATATTTATTTTCTACAGCAATTTTATATGCTTCCATTATTTTTTCTTTTGTTGCTAATGCTGATACAAGCATTATTAATGTTGATTCTGGTAGATGAAAATTAGTAAGTAATCCATCTATCATTTTAAATTTATATCCAGGATATATGAATATTTTTGTTTCTTCTGCATGTGGATATATTATTCCATCATCTGCTGTTGCACTTTCTAATACTCTACATGAAGTAGTACCAACAGCAATAACTCTTTTGTTATTCTTTTTTGTGTTGTTTATAATGTCACAAGCCTCTTTAGTTATAATATAATATTCACTGTGCATATCATGTTTTGTAACATCATCTACTTTTACAGGTCTAAATGTACCAAGTCCAACATGAAGTGTAACATATACTAGATTTACACCTTTTTCTTCCAATTTTTTTAATATTTCTTTTGTAAAATGTAATCCTGCAGTAGGTGCAGCAGCACTTCCTTCATTTTTGCTATATACTGTTTGATATCTATCTTTATCTTCTAATTTTTCTGTTATATATGGTGGAAGTGGCATTGTTCCAAGTCTATCTAAAATCTCATTGAATATTCCTTCATACATAAATTCAACTACTCTTTGTCCATCTTCTAATATATCTTTTATTTCTAATTTTAAAGTATCATCAAATTCAATTATTTCTCCAATTTTACATTTTTTACCTGGTTTTACCAATGTTTGCCATCTGTTATCTGTCAATTGTTTTAATAATAACACTTCTATTTTTTCTTCTTTTCCTTTTCTATGTCCAAAAAGTCTTGCTGGTATAACTTTAGTATCATTTAGAACTAAAGTATCTCCTGGCTCTATATATTCTAAAATATCTTCAAAAATTCTATGCTCCACATTTTCTTTTTTTCTGTCTAATACCATCATTCTAGATTTTTGTCTATTTTCTAGCGGTGTTTGTGCAATTAATTCATGTGGTAAATCGTAATAAAAATCACTTGTCTTCATTTTTTTGCTTATTTCTCCTTTTTTAACTCTCATATTATACCATATAACGTCAAAAAAAGATAGATTACATAACCACTATTTAAAAATATGTTAAATTATAATATATAAAAAACAGAGATAAATATATCTCTGTTTATAACTTTATTTGCTTAGTTTTTCTATTTCTTCTATAGTTAATCCTGTAACTTCTGAAATCATATTTTTATCTAATTTTTTCTTAATCATATTTTGAGCAATATTTATTTTTTCATTCTTTTCTCCCTCTATTATGCCTTCTTTTTTTCCTTCTTGTAATCCTTGTTTTAATCCTTCTCTCTTTCCTTCATTATATCCTGTTTTTCTTATTGCTAATTCATCCATTATTGCCTTTTCTCTTAATTCTGCTAACATTCTTTCATGCTCATCATTATTTATTTTATCTAGTTCTTCTTTTGCTTTCCTTATATTTTCATTTTCTTTCATTATTTTCTCACTCACTTCTTCTGGAGCTTTGATAAATTTACACCA